>DAIRTB010000296.1:0-3718 GCA_036804105.1 Bacteroidota bacterium
GCAACTTGCAAGCTATGCTGAAATGTTCCAGGTGCTTTAAGCGAAAGTTCTCTTAGAAGCTTGTTATTGGTGTCAGAAAGCTCCATCAAAGTAACATCAGAAACGAAACCGAAAACCCTTTCGTAGCCATACAAAAGCGGCATAGCTAGTAAACTTAATCCAATTCCAAAACCTAGATTTCCCAAATGGTATAAATCCATTTCTTGGAGCTCAGTTTTTACAACCAAGCGATAACCAGTTAGCATGGCTGCTCCTAAAATAAAAGCTATAAACGAGCTTAAGAAGAATTGGGAACGAATTCTGATGTTCAGCAAACTGAAAATTGCGCCTACACCTGCGGTTAAATTCACTAACAAAAACTCCATGGAATCTGCTGCAAAGAATTGCAACATCAATGCTGCAATTAAAGTAGAAATTATGGCTACCAAACTATCGAATAGTGCTCGGGTAACAATTGGGAGCACACAAAACGGAATAAGGTATAAACTGCTCAGGCTAAATTTAGAGAGAAATGAATAAGTCCAAACCAGCAAAACCAAATTAAATATGAGCAAAAATATTTTTCGATTATGCTGAAAGATTTGCGGTTTTAGGGCATATAAAAAGAATAAATAGATGCCAAAAAGTAACACTACTGCAATGGCATATCCTACCGAAACATTTTTCTGCTGAGTTTTCGATACACTTAATTCTTCGAATTCTTTGCTTAGCGAAACCAACATGTTGGCTTTTTCTTGGGTAAGTAAAGACCCTTTCGCAATAATGAGCTCATCTTTTTGCACAGAACCCAAGTATGGCGTTACATTACTTAATTTTTCATCTAACAGTTTTAACGTAAGTTGCTCATCGTAAAATACATTGTAATTGAGTTGTTTCTCCAAGAAATTAAGTAATTCTGCTCTTGTATCATTATCGTTTATGGCATCTTTTAGTCCAGCTTCTAGATTGTCGTAAGCTTCTTGAAGGGTAAGGAAATCGGAAATTTTTATTTCGTAAGCCGATTTATCTTCCTTCACCAATACAACATTTTTGGAAGGTTCGAAGAGCTCCGTAGTGGCTCGGTCTATAATTCCAATTTGATATTGATTATCTAAAAGTTTAATTATGAGTGGTTTAATCTGCCTCAGGCTCTTAAAATTTGTAAATACAGTATCTGAGTTAATAGCATTGGAGGCTGCGTTTGTTGCAAGAACTCCAATACTATCATGAATTTTAAAGTATGGATTATGAAGCTCTTTAATTTTATTTAGTTCATCGTCCAACAAAACTTTATTCTTTTCGATGGGAAAATCGAAAGGGGCAATGAGGTTGTTGTGCAACCAAGGCCTCCCAATTTCGTAATCATAACCAAACTTAAATTGTCTTGGCATTAGAAATACTAAAAATGCTGCTGCACCAACAATTACTAGCGCTTTCCAGATTTCTTGATGTCGAAAACGGAGCTGCTCAATTATTGCAGAAAGCAGATTTTTGAGATCAGAGTTAGCTTTCAAATTCTTTTCTTTCGATTTAATTACGCAAATAAAGGTAACTTTACTTCCTGAAAGAACAAATTTCCAAATAAATGAGAGAAGTTTTTATAGTATCTGTTGCAAGAACGCCAATTGGCAGTTTCAATGGGTCTTTAGCAGCCGTGAGTGCTGTACAATTAGGTGCAACCGCAATTAAGGGTGCACTATATAAAATTAATCTTGATCCAAATGCGGTTCAAGAAGTTTACATGGGCAATGTACTCACTGCAAACGAAGGCCAAGCTCCTGCTCGTCAGGCGGCATTAGCTGCAGGTTTATCCAACGAGACACCTTGTACTACTTTAAATAAAGTTTGTGCATCGGGTATGAAAGCCATTATGATTGCAGCTCAAAGTATTCAAACTGGAATGAACGATGTGGTGATTGCTGGTGGAATGGAAAGCATGTCGAATGTTCCTTATTACCTAGAAGCAAGCCGTTGGGGACAACGTTTGGGTCATGGTAAAACAGTAGATGGCATTTTGCAAGACGGTCTAATGGATCCTTACAAAAATTACCACATGGGCAATGCCGCTGAAGTTTGTGCGAGAGATATGAATATTTCTAGAGAAGAACAAGATGCTTACGCTATTGAATCTTACACTCGTTCTGCAAAAGCAAGTGCTGCTGGATTTTTTAATGATGAAATTGTGCCGGTTGTAATTCCTCAACGCAAAGGCGATCCGATTATAGTAGATACCGACGAGGAATTTACCAAAGTAAACTTCGATAAATTAAAGTCGCTAAACCCTGTATTTGAAAAAACTGGAACAGTAACAGCTGCAAATGCCTCAACCATAAACGATGGCGCTGCTGCAATTGTATTAATGAGTGCAGATGCTCTAGAGAAATATGGCGTTACTCCACTTGCAAAAATTGTAGGTATGGCCGATGCAGCTCAAGAGCCAGAATGGTTTACCACTGCGCCTGCAAAAGCATTACCAATTGCTATCAAAAGAGCAGGGTTAACAACAGATCAAATTGATTTCTTCGAAATTAACGAAGCATTTTCAGTAGTTTGTATTGCAAACAATCAACTTTTGGGAATCGATTCTGCTAAAGCCAATGTTTACGGTGGTGCTGTTTCTCTTGGTCACCCAATTGGTTGTTCAGGTGCAAGAATTGTGGTAACCCTTTCTTCAGTATTGAGACAAAACAAAGGCAAGTTTGGTGCTGCTGGTATCTGTAATGGTGGCGGAGGTGCATCGGCCATGGTTATTGAAAACTTAGGGTAGTTATACATACTCCTTAAACACAAAAAAGCTGCTCAAATAAATGGGCAGCTTTTTTATTTTATTAAGATGATCCCTCTAATCTGGCAATTGATTAGCCAAATACAAATAGGGAGCGAACATGTGGTGAATGAAGATTTTGGTTTTGTCTTGCGGAAATAGTTTATAATAATCTACACCACCTTTTAGCACAATGTAATTTCCAGTTCTCACATAATTGTTGCTATTAAAATATTCAGGAGCCTTGTAGTTAGGTATATTCTTAGTAACGAAGCTCGACATGGATTTTCCTAAAAACCTCTGATAATTTTTCTGCGCTTTTCTAGTGGGTTTATCTAGTTTTTTGTAAACATATTTAAGCGCCTGTCTCTTCGGGAATTTTTGTTCTTTTATGCCAGCTTTGGCATTTCTGAAAGGATTTACTTCATTAAAATCGTCGGTAGTTTGGATGCTGAAAGGCACTTCTGGCACCCAATCGTCGGCGTTAACTACATTGTAGCTCCAGCCAGCTTGCGTGTTTACCTCATACTCGTAGGCGAAATATAGGTTGCCAGGTTTTGGGCCAGCACCGCAGTATGTTTTAATTCGAATATCGGAGGGGAGTTTACCAGTTTTTTGTAATGAACGAAGATGAGCCGTCATTAAATAACTGAGCGCTCCACCCTGGCTGTGGCCGGTAATCAATAAATCTCTGATTCCAGTTTTGTAGCAAGAATCTAACTTTGGAAGTACCGTTTTACTTAATGCGCCAACCCCAAGAAGCCATCCCACATGCACTGCTGCCTGAGGATGTTGCGCCAATTCGTATTCGAAAATATCGTTATTGTCTAATTGTAGCGCCCCTTTGGCAGGCACCATGGCTGCATAGAAATTCTCCAACCAGCTAATTTGTTTTTCGGTTGTACCTCTTAAACTAATAACCGCTGTACTTTTATCTCTACTAATCCACAATTCCCAAGAGTTGTCTAGGCCAAC
>DAIRTB010000297.1:0-3713 GCA_036804105.1 Bacteroidota bacterium
TTGATGCGAATAGGGTATCGTATGGAATGGTAATGTCGGTTATCCCTAAAAGCAATCCAACCAAGGGCACAAAGGCCACCAAAATAATTAAATCGTTTACCGAAACCTGAACTAAGGTGTAATTCGGATCGCCATCGGTTAAATAAGACCATACAAAAACCATAGCCGTGCAAGGTGCTACGCCTAGCAAAATAGCACCAGCAATGTATTGCCCAGCTAAATCTGGACTAATCCAAGCGCTGTATAAATGATCGAAAAAGATCCATGCGAAAAACGCCATCGTAAACGGTTTAATCAACCAGTTAACCACCACGGTTAGCAAAATGCCTTTCGGGGCTTTCCCTACATTTTTGATGCTGCTGAAATCGATTTGCAACATCATGGGGTAAATCATCATCCATATTAAAATAGCGATGGGGATGTTTACATGGTAGATCTCCATAACTGCAAGAACCTGTAAATCTGCTCCTGCAAAATGTCCGATCAGCACACCAGCGCCAATGCAAAGTGCCACCCAAATAGATAAATACCTTTCGAAAAAGGCAATTTTTTTCTGCTCTGTGGCCATTATTGCTTAATTTGAGAAAACACGTAATGCAATTCTGTAGCAATCTGAATGCTGCGTTCCCAGTATTTTTCCGCTTGTAATGGCGTATTATCGAAAGCTTTTGGGTCTTCGTACGGAACGGCAATGCGCACACTTGCACCTGGAATAAACGGACAATCGGTATCGGCTTGAGCGCAAGTCATAACCGCTGCGAAATTTTTTTGTGGATTAAAAGCATGATCGTATTTTTTAGAAAACCCAATTACTGGATGCACCGTATCCGAAAACTTGATGGCATAAATGGGATTTTGTCCTTCTGCTAAGGTGGTAATTTCGAATCCAGCAGCTTCTAAGGCTTTTGCAGAACTTGGGAATAATGCTGTCTCTGCCGTGCCGCCAGAATACGTTACCACATTTTTTATTTGGTGATGTAATGCCAATGCCTGTGCCCAAACCTGCGCCAAATGACTGCGCCTCGAGTTGTGTGTACAGATAAAATTTAGGTTCATAACATCACCCCTAAAAACCATGTTTTGGATGTGGTTGATGAGCGGTTGCAAAACCTCTTTCCGTTCGTAAGATATACCGTTGATATCTAAAGATTTAATGGTGTTTTCGATATTGGTAAATAGCATAAACTTCTTTTTTGTTTATTAACAACAAGAACCTCCAGGCGTACAAGTGGCAACTGATGGTGCCAACATTTCCAACTTCGCAGGAACACCGCATGCATCTTGAGCTAGGCAATCGGTTTGTTTTGAGGTAAGTAAGAAATGACTTCCGTTGTGATCTAAGCCATATTTTTCTATGGTATTGCCTTGATATTCAACTTCAATTTCCAGATCGCCCAATTCTAAAACCCTTTCAGAAAGTTGAATTATCTTCCTCAATTTGCCAGGCTCCAAACGGTGGTTGTAATCGTTTGCCGACCATAATTGGAAGTTGGCACGTTCTTCGGTTCTAACTGTTCCACCGCAATCTATAAAGTGCTTGTGTACTTTACCTACTTCCGTTACGTGGAAATGCGTGGGTACTAAGGTGCCATCTGGCAACTCAAATTTTATCTCTTCCGATTGTTGAAGGATTGTTTTTACTTCTGAAATTTTCATAAATATGTTTTTAAAGTTCCTTATTTTCAATTAATTGAGATGAGTTTCACCAACACGCTCAATTAAACCTCGCAATTCGCAATTCATAATTCGTAATTTGTTAAATCGCAGCATGGCGGAGTGAATTGCCCAAAAAGTGTATTAAAAAGTTGTGAAATGTGTGCCCATTTATCGGGGTTGATGCAGTAGTTAACCGAAACACCTTCTACCTCACCTTGAATTATCCCCATCAATTTCAGCTCCTTTAAATGCTGGCTGATGGTGGCCTGTGCTAAGCCAAGTTCCTCCACCAAATGGTTGTTGCAACAGGTATTGGCCTTGAGCAAAAATTGAATTATGGCCACACGAGCTGGATGCCCCAGCACCTTAGCAAAGCCCGCAATCTCGTTTTGCGATTCAGTAAACAAATCTGTTTTAGTTACCCCCATTTTGTCTATGTCAAATTACATTGCAATATTACGATGAAATATTTAAAAAGGTTTCAAAATTCTCAAAATGATCTTTAATGCATTGTTTTTGTGGTTCTCCTCAGATTTTTATAATAGGAGAGCCGACAAGAAGAATTAAATTAATTGAACGGATTTTCTATTTATGCGAAGTAAAGCCTACTCCCCATATTTAAGCAAAAATTCTGGGTTAATTGCTTTAAAACTTACTCTACCAGTATTGAAGTTTTCGTTAGAAAGAAGCAGTTCTAATCTTTCAGTATAAGGTCTGATAACGATGCCTTCTGCCCAAACATCTTTGTGGATAGCACTCTTAATGGTAGCCATTTTTATAATGGCATCAATATCGTTTTCCAATTTATAATATAAGGAAACAATGGGCACAACTGGTAAATTGAGTTGCTCGAAAAATGCTGTGAAATGCTCAAAGTTCAGGTATTCGAAACGATCAATATCGAAAGCGTTGAAAAAACGAACCGTTTGACCTCTCATTTTCAGCTTATTATCTTGAATTCCTTCGCCAAATAATTCTCCTTGAATGGCCATGTTTTTCCCATACAAGCGAAGTTTGTTTTCCACATCTAAAAACCTGGCAACCTTCCAGAAACTGTTATCGCTATCTTCCAGCAATTCAAGATTTCTACTGCACACCCCAAACTCATTATCTTTTAGGTAGTATGTTACGGAGCTGCCATCAATTTTTTCGGTAACGAAGCAGGGTTCACCTCGGTACTTATCTAAGACCTTTTGTAAAACTTGCACCCTTGTTTCATCGGTTTTAGGAATGAAAGAGGGAAACTTACCTTTCATAATTCCGCTCAAACAAGCTGGAATTGGTGGTTCGTATTTGGTAATACCCAAAACTTCTGTGCAATCTGCGTCTTCCACCACCTCAAAATCAGGAGGTAGAATAGAAAGTGGAAAGCAAATTCCCTGAGAGATTTGCCCACGAAGCCTTACCGTTCTAATGCGCATATTTCGTGGTTTAAGGAATTCGAATTCTGGTCTTGCAGGCATTAAGTTATCAATTTCACAACAAACCACGAGATCGCCAACTTGAAAATCGCCCTTTTTTACCACCAATTGCCAACCTAAAACAGTTGCTTTTTCAATGGCATCAGCCTCTGGTATGGGCTCTAAAGCCTTGATTTTTTGAATACTAGCTAATTTTCTCATTTTCTATACAAGCAAAGGCGGTTAAGAAATAATATCCTACAACTACAAAACTCCTGTCAAAATACTAACACAAGTGAAATCTAAGAAGTTGATTTGAATTTCAGTTTCTTCATCAACAAAAGAAGAAAGAAATTATATTGGTTCTAAACTGCTTCGCAATTTATTGAAAAATGAAATAGCTAGGTTTTTTATTTTTATTGCCGATGTTGTTTCCTGCTAATAGAATATTCCTGCTAAATTTATTCTGCCATTTGAGTAATTTGGTGCCTAGAAATTTTTGAAATTTTATGCATTCCAAAATACAATACCAATTCGCCGCCAGCCCTTGGCAACATGCATCGCCTGGAGGCTGGCATTTTATATCTCTTCCAGAAGAGGTTTCCAAAGAAATTCGGGAGCATCTAAAATTTCAAGAAGAAGGCTGGGGAAGAATGA
>DAIRTB010000298.1:0-3712 GCA_036804105.1 Bacteroidota bacterium
GAATTAAAAGCTTTGGTATAGATTGCTAAAGCAATAAACAATAGAAAATCACAGCAATTTTAAGCGCTTTTAACGCCTATGCATATCTTTTTTAACACAACAATCTAGGTGGTTAAAATTTTCAAAACTTTGTTTTTCAGCAAGCCTTAATTAAAGTCTGCAAACCAAAAAGAGCATCAATTTCTTGATGCTCTTTTGCTAGTAAGTTCCGTTTACTTCTTGATTCTTTGCCAGAATCCGGTAGAATTTCCCTTCGTATTGAAGCTCCATCACCAAATCTACTTGTAAAGCTGGGCCCCATTTTGGGCCACCTGCAACAAACCCTTCCACAAGAAATGGTTGTGGTCTTCGCACTTCTGAAAATGAGGCTTTCCAAATTTCGTTTTCTTTAATTAGGAAATGCCTAAGCGGAAGCACATTATTACTAATGGTGGAGCTATCAGTAGAAACTAGTTGAGCTACTACAAAAAGTCCACTTCCGTTTTCTTCTTGAATGGGCATAAAATCTCTCCATATGTAAGAGCTTAGCGTAAAGGTTTTGCCTCCAAGTGTAATTTGCTCTGGAGTGCTTTTCAGCTCTTCTACCAATTTTTTATTGCTTTTTACTTCTCCATCCATTGAATCTTTCTTGCAAGAAGAAAAGGCAAGTGTGCCTAATAGAAAAATATAAATAGCTAATTTCATGGTGATTATTTTAACGAATTAAGCATTACAATTATCATACCACTAGAACATTCTACCTGGAAAAACTACTAATTGTATAAAATTGAACTCAAGATTATCTAAGCTAATATCTTTTCCACTAGACATCTTAACATCTAGATTTGGTGTATAACGTAGATTTGTTCTTAAGTACCAAGATTGAATTCTATTGGGCCGAATATCCCAACCAAAGGTAATTCCGGGTTTAAAACCATTAAATTGATGGCTTGATGGTATTCCAGCCAAAGAAACTTCCGCTACATTAAGCATTTCGTAGTTAATATTTAATCCAACAAAGGGCACAAAACCATGATAATCGAACAGAAACTTGTATGCTTCTAATCCAATAGCGCTTCTTCTGGCATCGCTTTTAAAACCAAATGCCTCTATGTTTGACTTTGTTGCTCTGTACAATAAATTGAATTGTAGGTCTGGATTGTGGAAATAATACCCAACTCCCAATTCTGGGAAGATATTTGCCCGCTTGAAACGGTCGGCAAAAGGCGCTTCTTGTTGTAAATGTGCCGATGCCTGTGTAAAATGTGTTGAAGAAATACCCAATGCAAGGGTAAAACCGTCTAGCATTTTGTTTTCGGCTCTGGATTTGGTAACTTTTTCGGTTTTGCCGCTTTGCCAACTTTTCTCTGCGCTAAGTGTAGCATCTAGCATGAATTTATAACCCACTCCTACCCAGAATTGCTGGGTTTTCAAGTTGATTTGTTGCGTTGGCGTTATGTAATAAGGTATTTGGTTTCGATAAAGATAACCGAAGCCTAAATCGAATAAATGATTTTTTCTATTAAGGGTGAAGCCGGCAACCAGTGGAAAACGATGTTTTAAAAAACTTACCCCTTCAGCTTGCTTATAAACGGAGGGCATCCAACTTGCGCCAAGGTAAGGTCTAATTTTTTTGTTTTCCACTCTCCATGGGTACACCTTCATACCCGTTTCTGTGGTAGTTGTAAACCCAGATTTACCTATTTGAGCAACAGGAACGGCGATGTAGAAATCTACATGCCCCCAAAAGTGAGTGCCCCCCATAATTAAGCGAGTTTCTGTTTGGGGATTTAAAGTCTGAACTTCAAAAGCACCAGAAGCTGATAAAATTTTGGTTTCAGCATTGAGCGGAAGAAAGGTTCTAACATCGGCACCAAAATTAATTTGTGCAAAACGATGCCTTGTTTTACCACCATCTACATAAGGTTGAGCCGAAAGGTTAACTGCTAGGAAAAACATCGGCAGAAAAAATGAAAAAAGTCTCATAATTACAGGATTTTAAGGATTTTCGACTGAATCTGAAATAAGATTAATTACCTCAGATAAAACATTGTCTGATGAGCTTCCAACTTCTGGAAATATTTCGTAGTGAGGTTTGATACCTTGGCCAAATTCTCCCTTTGTAGAATTAGAAAGGGCTTGAAAATGCGGAATGGTGGTTTTCAACTTTGAATTAGGAAGCGTTAGAATGTAATTAATCATGCAGTTGGTACTGTTTTCAGTGCCACCAGTTTCGGTACCATAAACCGTTGCACCTTTTTCCTTAAGTTGTGCGGCAGCCAATGATGCTTGGGAAAATGTAAATCCGTTGGTAAGCAAGTGCACTTTCCCTTCGAAATTATGCTCAGCGGGTTTAAAAGTGAAAGTGGTAGTTTTCCAGCCATCGTCTTTAACCTTTTTAGGTTTAATGTTGAAACTAAATTTGGTTAGCTTACTCCAGAAATCGAGCTGAACATGCTCGTTTTTCTTGATTTTTTTATCCAGTCTTCTAAGATTAAAATCGAATTTTTCTTGCGTTAAATAAGAAAGAAACTTGTTTCCATTTAAAAAATAACCGCCGCCATTATCTCTAACATCAACAATTAATTTGGTAGTACCGCTGGCCTTTAGTTCTTTGAAAACTTGCTTGTAATAGCCTTTAAATTTTTTTCTTGCACCAAAAGTAGCAATTTTTAAATAACCCAGTTTTTGGCTTGTATCTAGCGCAAAAAGGCTCCAGCTGTTTTCTTGAATAACCTTGAATTGCTCGGGAAGCGGTTTTTCTGCCATTGCTTTGAGTTTTGAAACACTTGTTTTTACCTGGGTTTCTTTAACCTGCTGCAATTGATTTTTGTATGTTAAGGTTACGTTGTTTGTGGTACCATACAGCAGATGAAATAGGACTCGGAACTTTAAAGCAGTTACATATTCTACAAACGCTAGCGTTTGGCCATCTCTATTTTGTACCTCTGCCATCTGAGCTAAAATTTGGTTAATGGGAACTCCGTTTAGCGCTAATACCTCGTCTCCAATATTAAAATCGAAAGTTGAATCTATGGTGTTTGCAATTACAGCTTTCTTACCTATTAACTGGATGCTGAAGGGTAAGAGGGGCTTATTATCTAAAACCGCTTTATTTAAATCTGCCGGGGCGTTGATAAAAGTGTGGCCGCATTTAATTTTAGTTATCAATTTTCTTGAAATGATTAAAAATTCTGCTTCCGAGAGGCTGTCTGGAAATGAGGCGAGTTGATTTTCATAAAACAGTTTCAATTCTGCCTGGGGCATAAACAAAAATGGAACAGGATGATAGGTATTTAAGCCGTTATACAGCAACTGATAATCTGCTACCATTTGCGATTTCGGCAGCATTTTGCCAAAAGAAACGGTGGTGTTTTGGGCACTCAAATTGATGGCAAAAAAAACAATGGTGCTTGCGAATAGGATAAAACGGTTCATGGTTTATTGATTTAAAAGGTGTTTGAAAGGTAATAAATTAAGCTTGTATGGGTTTAGATTTTTTTAATGGCTTTTTGGTGTATTTCCAAGTCCAATATTGCATTAGCGGAACCAATATAAAAGTTGGCCCTAACCAAATTAGCCAAGCAGGCTCTATGTTATTCACATTTACAACTAAAAATGCGGTAATAGCGCCAATATAAGCACCCATCATCATACCTAGATGGCGTGCCAACCAACCCAATTTAGAAATGGCAATTTGTTTAGACAAGTTGTAGTAAATACGCAAATCTGT
>DAIRTB010000299.1:0-3705 GCA_036804105.1 Bacteroidota bacterium
AAAAGGTTTTTTAGAAGGCACTCAAACCACATTCAATTTTGTACCTGAGCAAAGTACCGATTTTATTTTCTGCACCATTGGCGAGGAATTCGGTTTTATTGGAAGCAGTATTCTTATTTGCCTCTTCCTGCTGCTCATTTATCGAATTGTTTATCTATCTGAGAAACAAACCAGTGTTTTTGCAAGAATTTATGGCTATGGCGTAGCCAGCATTTTCTTTTTCCATGTAATGGTTAATATTGGTATGACCATTGGTCTATTGCCAGTAATTGGTATTCCACTACCGTTTATAAGTTATGGTGGCTCATCACTTTGGGCATTTACTATACTTTTAGCAATATTTTTAAATTTAGACAGCAGTAGAAGGCTAACTTTGGGAAGTCGTTAAACTATTATTTTAAAAAATTGTTACTTAGGTATGTTTAAATATTTCATAAACGTATTTAGGCCAAACGGCCCACATAAAACCAAGAATATAAATCTTCGGGTAATGCACGGAATCAACAGGATTTCCATTATCATGTTTTTGTTTTGTATGGTGGTTTTAATGGTTAGATGTTTGAGGTAAATTCTGCTTATAATGTTGAATTATAACCCAATTTAGCTGTATAATCACTAACAGTTTGTTTTCATTTCTTGCAACCTTTTTTTGGGAAATTGCGTCATAATTTTACAAAAAAAGCATTTTATGAAAACCATCAAATTACTCTTTCTTCTTTTTTTAGTAGCAACTCAAGTAGATGCTCAATCCATGTTAGAACGGTTTAAACTAGACCATTCACAAAAGTTTCAACAAGGTAATCGTAAATTAAATAGAAGCGTATTACCATTTGGTTCCATTCCTTTTTTTGAAATTCCTGAGCGACCAGATTCTGCTGATTATTATTTCGCATTACAAGGTCAGACCCTAATTCTAGGTAGATATAAATTAACTTATGCGGGTAACAGTAATCGAATCCAACAATTGGATATCGCCTTACCTGGAACACAAATTGTTGGAGCTAGAATAAATTTCAATTACAATGCTCAACAAAAGTTAACATCGTTTATTATTTCAGAAAACAATGGTTTAGGAGGTCCATTGGTTCAGCGTGAGCGTCAAACCTTCCTTTATGATGCACAAAATAATTTAGTTTCTCTTAAAAATGACACTCTGTCTGGTGGAAATTGGACAACCATTTACGGAGATTCCTTGAATATAATTTACACTGGAACTACCCCAACAACTGTAACCTATTTCTATTTTAACGACTTCACAAGTATGTGGGATGCGACATCTAGGTTTACCAATATCACCTACAATGGAGCGGGAGAAATAACGGGCTTTATTGAGCAATATCCAAGTTTTGTACCAGGTACTTTTGATACATATGGAAGATTTTCAAATATTGAATGGGATTTAGGTTGGCCTGGCCTGTTTGCATTTATTGCTGGTTTTGAACCATATGAAGATAACTTTGCATCCTTATTAGTTCCAAGAAAGCCATATTTCGAAAGTGTTCCATCTGATTTTATTTATGAAATTTTACTTGGCCCAAACACCTATATTAATTCCGATAGAAGAGTAGCAACGCTTTCAAGCGGAGTTGTAACAGAAATTCTAGAACAAACCTGGGATGGAACCACTTGGGAAAATGACTTGAAAATTGCTTATCAATACAACAATGGAAATATTACCCAGATTACCGAATCTACTTGGGATGGAGTAGTTTACGAAAACGATTATCAGTACACCTACTTTTACGACCAACCAAATAATTATAGAGGCAGTAAAGCATTTCTTTTTTTGAATGGAACCCCTAACCTAGATTTTGGCGACTCGGTTATCATAAATTATGCTGGTACTTCAATAAAATCTTTCTCTTACACCATGGACTTTGGAGGCGTTTCCACTCCTTTGGACAGTGTTGTTTACAATCCGGGAAGTATTGTTAATGTTGCCAACAACACCTTAGCCAATAGCATCAAATCCTTTCCAAATCCAGCTAAAAACCAAATTAATCTTTTTATTGGGGGTGATGTTGAACCAGGAAATTTCAACATTTCGATCTTCGATTTATCTGGCAAGCTGGTCTACCAAGAAAACCAATTTTTAAATGCAAATTCAAATAACCAAGTAGATTTCGGAAATCTGAAAAGCGGATTATATTTCCTTAAAGTATCTGGCGAACAAGGGTTTTACCATCAGAAACTCATCATTCAAGAATAATTTAGAAAATTTCCTTTTAAAAAAGCAGCATTAATTGCTGCTTTTTTTGTTTTGATAGCCCACCCATTTTTTAAATCTTGATCTCTTTTTAGCTGATTCGTAAAGCTTCAAAAATTAACAATTTATTTTTAGCAAAGGCTTTTATTATTCTAAAAATTGAATCATATTTATGCCTTAAATCAAAATGTAATGAAAATAATAAAATTACTACTTCTTCTTTTTCTTGTATCTACACAGCTAGAAGCACAAAATCTTTATCGTAGAGCAAAACCAGAAACTGGCAAAGCACTTGAGCAGAAAAAATCAAAAGCTTTTAAGCAAGGTATATTGAGCGGTTTTGTTCCTTTTTATGAAATTCCACAAAGGCCAGATTCAGTAGACCTATTTTTAGGTTTACCAGGTTCTGTTGCTACGCCCATTGGTAGATTTAAAGTTACTTATGTAGGTTCCTCAAGTAGAGTTCAACAGCTTGATTTATATTTGCCAGGAACCCAATTTTTAGGTGCGAGGTTACAATTTACTTACAATGCTCAACAAAAGTTAATTTCAACTATAACTTCTGAACCTATTAGCATGGGTGGATCTCTTTTGCCATCTGAAAGACAACTTTATACTTATGATGTAAATAACAATCTAGTTGCCTTCAAATCTGAGAATTTTATTGGTGGTAATTGGGTTATTTCAAGCGGGGATTCTTTAACCATTGTCTATGCTGGTAATACCCCAACAACTATAACTTACTTTACCTACGACTCATTTTCTAATTCTTGGGAGCCTGAAAAACGATACACTAATTTAACGTTTAACACATCTGGCCATATTACAGCATACACATTTCAGACTCCTGGTTCGGCACCCAATACTTTTGAAATTATTGGTAGATATACCAATGTTGTTTGGGATTTTGGATGGCCAGGCTTGTTTACAGCCGTGACTCGGGTTATATTTGGACAAGAAAATTTTCAAGACTATCTTGTTCCAGCTATCCAAGAAGAATTCATTGATCCAAGTGCATATTTATTTCAAGAGTTTTTGGGAGGAAACCAATATGCAAATTATGAACGTAGGGTTGCAACTGTTGCAGGAGGAGGAATTGTTACCCAAACAGTAGATCAAACTTGGTTCTTCTCCTCATGGGAGAACGATTTTAGAATAACCTTTCAATACGCCAATGGCAAAAGAGTTATCGATCTTTACGAATTTTGGAATGGCTCATCTTACGAAAATGATTATCTAAGTGTTTACTCATTCGATCAAAATGGTAGATATCGAGGATTTAGAGGCTATTCTTATAATGGCTCAGCTCCAATACTCACTGAAAATGATAGTGTAATAATAAATTATCAGGGTACAGCCATAAAATCTTTTTATTATACCTACGATTTTGGAACTGGGCCTTTTCTATTAGATAGCGTAATTTACAACCCAACTGGAGTGGTTTATGTTGCCAACAACACCTTAGCCAATAGCATCAAATCCTTTCCAAATCCAGCTAA
>DAIRTB010000300.1:0-2230 GCA_036804105.1 Bacteroidota bacterium
GCTTATTCGCAAATAAAACCAATTATTTCGCATTAGGAAAGCCGTCTATTTATTAGGCGGCTTTTTTTTATGGGTGATGTTTGGTGCTGCAATTTCTTCCTGGAATCCTTATTCGTAAATTAGTGGCTATTGTTTGCACAACAATGTTTTCGAAGAAAACTTTGTTATTTCAGTTAAACTTACTAGTAATAATTCCAGAAACAAAGTGTTAGATTCATATTGATTTCAAGCACAATACCCATCAGAAAACTCCTTCATAGCCTTAATCAAGGGTAAAGCAAGTTTCCCTTTCGGAGTCAATTCGTAGCTTACTCTTGGTGGTACCTCCCCAAAATTGTTTCTGATTATCAAATCGCTATCCACCAAAATCTTCAACTCTTGGGTTAACATTTTCTCACTTATTTCTGGAATTAGTCGCCTAATTTCAGAGAAGCGCAATTCTCCCAGAGACAATCGTTGTATAATCAGTAATTTCCATTTCCCTCCAATTAACTCTAATGTTGTTTTAATTGGGCAACGTGGGGCTATTTTTATATCTTCCATTATACTTACCAAATGGTTGGTACAATAATAAGTGTAAGTATTCAAAAGCCAAATAACTTTGTAAAAAAAGATTAATGAAAACCATCGCATTATTTGGAGCTACCGGCCAAACTGGAAGCCAATTTCTAAAACTAGCCTTAAATAAAGGTTTCGCAGTTAGAGCACTTGTTAGAAACGCAAGCAAAATAAACATCACTCATCCAGACCTGAGTATTATGGTTGGCGATGTTCTTGATCAAACAACTGTAAATCAAACGGTTCAAAACGCAGATTTAGTGGTTAGTCTTTTCGGTCATGTTAAAGGATCCCCAGAATGGTTGCAAACCAATGGAACCAAGAATATTATAGCTGCAATGAAAGCCTCTGGAGTGCAACGCATTATTTCTCTTTCTGGAGGTGGATTGCCTTTTCCAAGTAAAGATCAACCTAAATTCCCCGACAAGCTCATTCGCTTTATTATGAAAATTGCAGTACCGAAGATTCTGAATGATGCCATTCAACATCATCAAGTTTTAAAGGAAAGTGGACTTAACTGGGTTATTGTTCGTGGTCCAAGGTTAACTAATCAACCTGCTACAAATAATTTTAGAATTGGTTGGGTTGGAGTTAATGCAAGTACCAGCATCGGAAGAGCAGATTTGGCTCATTTTATACTTCAATTGGTTACAGACACTAAATACGATAAGCAGATGCCCTTCGTAAGTTTATAAAAAATCTTTTTTGGGTGATGAATTTCCAATGGTGTAATGTTTAGTTAATTCTGGCACTTCATTTGTATTTAAGAGCTTAAGAAAATCATTTATAGCAATTAAATTACAATGCCATGAAAAATCTACTCATTCTAACAGCACTATTCTTTTTAAGCACAGAGCTCAGCGCTAATAACTCCAGAATAACCATTTTCAGCGAATTTAAAGAAGAATTTATTGTCTACATTGATGGACAGTTAGCCACCGATGTTTATGAAAGTCATCAAGTTGTTTTTAATGTTCGTCCAGGTAGAAGAGCTGTTCAAATAGTATTTGCCAACCGAACCATTATGACAATAAACGCCACAGTTCTGATGGGGCATAGAGCCGATCAGATTTTTTATTTAAGAAAGGGTGGAAACTACAATTGGCGATTAATTGCCATTAGCCAGCATCCATACAATATTCAAAACGACTTCAATTATCGTGGTGTTCCATATGTAAATAGTAAGAATCAAGCGGGTGTTTACAATTATGACAATCGAAATAATCAAGTTAATGGTAATCAAAGCCCTAATGTTCAACAAAATGGTGGATTTCAAAATCAGCCGCCAAGAAACATTCCAGGCAATTTCCCTCCAAGCAATCAACCTACAATAAGAAAACCACAAGCAATTGGCGATCAAGGTTTTAGATTGGAACTTGAGCAAATAAAAAACGCCAGTTTTGATGTTGATCGATTAAACCTCGCTAAAGAATTGATGGCAAGGCATTACATTACTTCAGCCCAAGCAAGAGACATTTCTAACATATTTGGTTTCGACGATAATCGATTAGAATTTTGCAAAGAGGCATATTTGTATGTTGTGGATGCAGAAAACTTTTCACTGGTTTTTAGCACGTTCAAATTCCAATCAAACGTAAACCTTTTGAAAACACATATAGGTTTTCAATAAAACAAATTAATGACGACCAGTTGAATAGTAGGGGCGTATTGC
>DAIRTB010000300.1:2330-3693 GCA_036804105.1 Bacteroidota bacterium
ATACGTCCTTTCAGCGTATTGCATACGTCCTTTCAGCGTATTGCATACGTCCTTTCAGCGTATTGCATACGTCCTTTTAGCGTATGGTAGAAGTAGGTTAAATAGATTAATCAATAATACTTATGAGCCTAATATACTAAGTGATTTTATTTAATCAGATTGTTATTTCAATCTGATTAAATCTAAAGTTTACAAATTTAATGTTGCAATTTAAGAGAACATTACGAATAAACGTGGTCAATTGGTATTGATCTTAGCATATTCTATTGCAGAATTCGGATCGATCTCACTTAAAATTGGCACAACCAATGCCTTCTCGTTCGGAAAAGCTCCAGACCAAATGCCTACCAATTCTTCAGATTTACCTTTCATATATAATTGCTGAATCATACTTCCAGGTTTAGCCTTGTGAGCACCTTGAATAAGTTTAAGCGATTCTAAAATGGCCTCACGAGCTTTTACTGGATCAGCATGCATTTGGTCTAAACCAAGCCGATGATATCGGTAAAAAGATTGCCTGATTGGCTGGTATGCTTTATCTTGGAGATTGTGGATCATCCAATATTTATTTCTTAAACTACCCATGGGAGTCCATCCAGGAAAAATGGAATTTTGAGCATTCTGAATTACATTGTTTGCCTTCTGAAAATAAGTGGTTCCTCCTAAAGGCGAAAAAGTATCATAATCAAGCCCAATAATTAAATAGGCGTAATAGGCTAAAAGCGAAGTTAAATTACTTGTAAAATTAGATTCGTTGAAATCTAATGGTTGAAACTCTACATAATCGAACTTAAAATTTTCGTCTGCCATATTTAGCACAACCGTAGTGTAACCACTTTTAAAAACTGGCCTAGAAGATTGGATCTGGGCAGTAGCCTCAAAACCCGTTGTACTAATCCGCTTATTGATTTGTATGGTTAAGATGCAATTAATTCTTTCTTCTGGAGCAAAAGACTCATTGGTCCAACGCCTAGTATTCATAAATTCTTGAACAGCTTGTCGAAGGTTTTCATAAACCTCACGATCGCTACCACCAGACTGGACACCATTTACGTTTACCAAGCAATTTAGTTCTTGAGCTTTGGTGTTAAAAGCTGCAAGCAAAAGGAAGAAACTAAGTAGATATTTCATGAGCAATAAAAGAAACGATTTGTTTTGCAATTTCGTGCTTTGAACTTAAATCTAGGTCTATTTTTTCTTTTGGGGTGATGATGGAAACCTGATTGGTATCATGACCGAATCCTGCTCCGGCATTGTTTAAGCTATTTAAAATAATACAATCCAAATTTTTGCTTACTAGTTTTCTGCGAGCATGAAATTCTTCATCTTGGGTTTCTAATGCAAAGCCAACTAAAAATTGGTT
>DAIRTB010000301.1:0-3658 GCA_036804105.1 Bacteroidota bacterium
CTGCCTTTGTGTAATGGATCTGATTGAAGCTTATACAGCTGATAATCAGAAAAGTGTGGGTAATTGTGACAGGAAATGCAATTCAAACTATCAGAGCTAAAAATTTGAAATCCTTTGAATGCTAATGCAGAAAGAGCTGAAGTATCTCCTGCTATAAACTTATCTATTGGCGCTTCGAAGGAAACTAAGGAACGCATAAAAGCAGAAAGTGATCGGGTTAGGGTGTATGGATCGGCTGGCTTTCCCCAAACCTGATCGAATTTTTGTATATACCTTTTACTTGACCTAAGTTTTTCGATAACTGTCGGGTAATCGGTAAACATTTCGTTTTCTGCATGAAGTGGTGCTTCAACCAACATTTCCAAGGTGGGAATGGAGAAATCGGCAAAATAAACAGGCATCCACCAAAGATTGATTAAGCCTGGTGTATTTCTAAAACCGGCTGTATGATTCACGCCTTTAGACATTCTCTGCCCGTCGCTGTACGCTAAAGATGGCACATGGCAAGTACCGCACGAAACCGTGGAATCTTTGGAAAGAATTGGGTCAAAGAACAGAATTCGGCCTAAATCTACTTTTTCTTGGGTAGGATGA
Source organism: Bacteroidota bacterium (assembly GCA_036804105.1). Lineage (GTDB taxonomy): Bacteria > Bacteroidota > Bacteroidia > UBA7662 > DAIRTB01 > DAIRTB01. Next base: position 595 of record DAIRTB010000301.1, read on the forward strand.
GAGTTTGAATCAACCTCAGGAAAGCTGACTCCTTTGGGCAGTTTGTAATTATCTCTCCAATCTTTTGGCGAATTACTACATGAGAAAAAGCTAAGTGCAATAAATGCGAGAAATAGCTTTTTCATCAATTTTATTCGAATGGGTTTTTGTAAGCCGGATTGTTTAAATAAACCGAATCGGTAAGTGAACTTAGAAATGCCAACAGACTATTAATTTGGCTATTGGTTAAGCCTAAACCATCATCCACAGCTTTCATATTCGGATCTAATGTGCTTGAACGAATCACCCCATTATTGTAATGATTCAAAACATCTGTAAGTGTCTGAAAACGACCATCGTGCATGTAAGGGCCAGATACAGCTATGTTTCTTAAGCTTGGCGCCCTAAATTTTCCTTTGTCTGATGGCAATCCAGTAACCCGAAATCGTCCTTCATCCGCAAAAGGTTCGGTACTAATTCCATTGTTGTGGAAAGTATTGGTGGTAAAAAGCTGTCCGCCGTGGCAGTGAAAACAGTCGCCACCTTTTGGTCTTGGATCGTCAATGGGTCTGAATTCCCGCATAAAAATATCGAAGCCCTCGTTTTCTTGTGGGGTAAGTGCTGCTTCGCCTCTGCGGGCTTTATCAAATTTGCTATCTACAGAAATGATACTGAGCATAAATTGCTCTAAAGCTTTCGCTACTTTGTCTCGATCAACTTCTTCTGTACCAAATGCTTTTCCGAATTTTTCTTTGTAAAATTCTTCGTTGTTTAACTGACTCACTAACACGTTAATATCGTGCGCCATTTCAATAGGGTCTTCAATTGGAATTAATGCTTGCTGCCTTAAGGTATTTGCTCTTCCATCCCAAAAGAAACCGCCAGGAACCCAGGTAAGGTTAAAAATTGCCATTGCATTTCTGGTGCCAATTGCTCCTGTAATTCCAGTGCTGAAACGTTTGTTGTTATCGGTAAAAGCCATTTGCTGATTGTGGCAGCTTCCGCACGATTGTGTTCCGTTTGCAGAAAGCTTTTTATCATAAAACAAATGTCGGCCCAAATCTATACCTTCAAAGGTAAGTGCATTATCTGCGGGAATTACTGGTAAGGGAAATCCAGTTGGAACCCTCAACTCATAAGGCGTAGGAGCAGGGTAGGCGCTTTTAGGGTCTTCTTTTTCTCTACAAGATGATAACAGCAATACTCCGCAAATAAAAACAAGAGCTCTCATTACGGATTTACGATGGTTATGATGTTAGCAGTGTTTTCGTAAAGTTTTGGCGCTAGCACATTATCGCCCATGGTATGAGTTACGGGCGATTGATAAACGTCGATCTGATTTGGTGCGTTGAAGTACTTGTCTAGTAAAAGATTGAAATTAAGGTTGTTAGCACCTTTCTTGATCTGAATTAATTGGTTTTCGAATTGTAGGTTTCTAGTGAATTTTACTAAACCTAAGTGGTAGCTAAAGGTTTTAGATAAACCGCCTTCCATATATCTACCTTCAACCTTAGAGAAGATATAGCCTGGATTCCAACCCCAATGCATGGTTTTGTGCACCAAAGGATTTAATGGATGGTCGTTCGGGAAAGTTGCAGGGTCTGCATGGTTCGAAATGCTATCTACACCCATCATGAAACGAATGCCTTCGTAAGTACCTTCTGGAATTTCTGAAAAAGTAGCTTTTTTGTTTGATTCAACGGCATAATCAAGAAAGGCAATGTCTGCCACTTTTAACCAGGTGCCGTCTGCTTTCTTCAACTCAATTTCGTCAATAAAAAACTTTAGGGTTTCAATGCTGATTAAGTTACCAGCCTGTGTAGTGTAATTGGTAAAATACTCTAATGTCTGCGTTCCCCATTTAGGTGTAATGTTAATGATTAACGCAGCTTTTTCTTCCTCAATTGGTTTTGGTTTGTCGGGGTTGCATGCAACGAAACCAATGGCCAACATTGCAGCCATTACTGCAACTATTCCGCTTTTTATTATGAGATTGTTCACTTTATTACGATTGTTTTTAAATTCATAAATTCTAGCATTCCGTCTTTGGCCAACTCTCTACCATACCCTGATTTCTTTATTCCTCCGAAGGGAAGGGCAGGGTCAGATTTAACGAAATCGTTTATAAAAATACACCCATTTTCTAAGAATTTGGCTGTTTCTTTTGCTTTTTCTAGGTTTTTTGTCCACACCGAAGCTCCAAGTCCGAATTGGCTACTGTTACACAATGAAATCAGCTCCTCAAAAGTACTAAACTGACTCACACACATAACCGGACCGAAAGTTTCTTCCTTTGAAGCAGGCATTTCGGGCGAAATGTTTGTTAATAATGTTGGTGGATAGTAGTTTCCGGTGCCTTTGGGTTTAACTCCGCCCAAAACTAATTCGGCGCCCATGGCTACAGATTGCAGCACTTGCTTGTGCAATTCGCTTACAAACTCGGGTTTTGCAAGCGGGCCGAGATTGTTTCCTTCTTGAAGTGGATCTCCTTGCTTAAGTGTGCTTATTTTCTCCGAAATTCCTTCAATAAACGCATCGTACACATTTCTTTCCACAAAGAACCTTTTGGCGGAAATGCAACTTTGCCCAGTATTTAAAAACCTAGATTTGATAGCAGCTTCAATGGCTTCGGGTAAATCGGCATCCTCAAAAACAATAAAAGGGTCGCTTCCGCCCAATTCTAATACTGTTTTTTTGATGTGCTTGCCTGCTAATGCCGCAACTTCGCTTCCTGCGGTTTCGCTTCCTGTTAAAGTTACGGCTTTTATAATGGGCGATTCAATTACGCTTGGAATCTTGCTCGATGGCAGAATTAAGCTCTGGAAAACGCCTTTTGGCACTCCAGCCAATCGGAATACCTCCTCAATGCCCAAGCAGCAGCCTGGAACGTTGCTAGCGTGCTTTAAAATGGCTGTATTTCCTGCAGCCAAAGCAGGTGCAGCAAATCTAAAAACCTGCCAAAAGGGATAATTCCATGGCATTACGGCCAAGATGGTTCCCAAGGGTTGGTATTCTACCCAAGATTCCGAATATTTAGAGGTTTTATGCTCTGGCGCTAAGAAGGTTTCGGCATGTTCTGCATAGT
>DAIRTB010000302.1:0-3651 GCA_036804105.1 Bacteroidota bacterium
GGCTCATGGCCGCAAGATTATAAATCTCATCAGGCTGCACTTCTTGGATAATGCGGATGAGGTTGGTTGAATCAGTTAAATCGCCGTAATGTAATTTAAAATTGATATTGCGTTCGTGCGGATCTTGGTAGAGATGGTCAATTCTATCGGTATTGAAAAGCGAACTACGTCTTTTAACCCCATGTACTTTATAGCCCTTGTTTAACAAAAACTCGGCTAAGTAAGCGCCATCTTGCCCAGTTATTCCAGTTATTAATGCAACTTTCATCAAATAAAATTCTATTTATTGCAAAAATAATCAAATAGCGGTTAAAACGCTTAATTGTCTAAATCTAAGTGTAAATTGAGGAACTTGAATTAATAGGCTTAAGCATTAGGTTACTGTCAATTTGCTGATTTGAGACTACTAACTTTTTCTGAACCTTAAATTTGTACCTTTGAGTATGATAGCCAGAATTGACATCTTAAACAAACTTAGGGAGTTAAAACCGATACTGCACAGAGATTTCGCCGTTAAACAGATTGGCTTATTTGGTTCTTTCTCTGATGAATCAAATACAGACGAAAGTGACATTGATCTATTGGTAGAATTTGAACATCCAATCGGCTGGAAATATTTTACATTAGAAATTTACCTTGAAAAATTATTTGGTAGAAAGATAGATTTGGTAACTAAAAAAGCATTAAAAGATCAGCTTAAAGAAAGTATTTTAAGTCAGGTTCAATACGTATAATGTGAAAATTAATAAGCGTAGTTATTTGTTGTTTCTCGAAGATAATCAATTGGCAATGAGCCGAATAGAAGGTTATATCTTTAACTATGATTTTGCAAAATTTATAGACGATAATAAAACTGTAGATGCTGTAATAAGAAACTTCGAGATTATTGGAGAGGCCTCTAAAAATCTAAATGAAGAATTAAAAGCTAAGTATCCTAATGTTCCATGGAGAGAAATGTATTATCTCAGAAACAGAGTTTCTCACGAGTATTTTGGAGTTGATAATGAGATTATTTGGGACATAGCTAAAAACTACCTTCCCAAAAACAAGATTCAAATTGACTTAATAATTGAAAAGGAAACCACTCAGAATCCTTAAGTTGCATGTTCTTTAAAACGCCATCTGAACCATAAACTCGAAGATGTTGGTATTGAAACCACTGCTTCTATCTAAAAGTGTGTACGATGTTTGGGCTTTCAGATTGTTGTTCCTGAAATATTTTGTGAGGCCAAAAGTATAGCTATTCGTGCCCAACATTAAGCTGTTGGTGTAATTTGCAAACTCGGGCATTGCTTGTCCGTAGCGGAGGTCTACACTGAAACCTTTTGGTGTAACATAACCCAATTGTGCATTGTACGTGTTGCCCAATTGCATAAAGCTGCTAATCTGTTGAGGAGCCACTAACAAAACCGCTGCCTGATCCGTATAATTCTTACTCAATCCATTAGCAGAGGCATTGCCGAATTCTGCAAGTAATGAGAAACCCTTGTATTTCGCTAATAAGTCAACATACAACTTGCGGTAATTGGGTAAGCTGATTTCTCCATTTTCGTTATAGAGGAAGAAATCTCCATGACCTTCGCCTGTTGCGCCGCTAGCCCCACGATTTATGCTGTAAGCCGATCCGAGCACAAACTTTAACTTCTGTTCCCTCAATAAATCGGCACTAAATAACTCGTTCCCTTCCTTAAAATAACCAAGTGGGTAAAGATCTAAGCGTCCACCAAATTTCAAACCACCAATATCGTTATCACGAGAATTTACCCCAAAAGAATTTCTGCCATCGCCAGAAGTAATGGCTAACATGGGCGCTATTCCGAAATCTTTTCCAAATTTACCCTCGAAGAATAAGCCGAATTCCCTTCCTGTTCTGCTCAGTTGCTCGCTCAATAAGCCACGTTCCGTAAGTTGCAATCTGTCTTCTCGGTAAAACATTTCTCTGTTGTTCAGGAAAGTTTGCATCTGCCCAAAGGTAATTTTTATATTTTCTTTTGGATGATAGGCCACCCAAGCATCGTAAAGCGGTCTTGATTCGCTAAAGTTGGTAAGCACTAAAAAGCTCACTTTTTCTTCAACCGCTTTACCGCTTAACCTGAAAAAAGCTCTTTTAGCGTTGAAGAAATTCTCTGCTTTTAAGGAATCGGTTTTCTGGTTTACAAACGATGGCTGAATAAAACCACCCATCTGGAAAAGATACTTTCCATCGTTAAGGGAAAAATTAAGGCCATTGTCTGCATCTAAGATCACTTTATTTTGAGCAGATGTGATGAATGGTACGAGCAGAAATCCGCAAAAAGAAAATAAGAAAAGAGAAAAGTATTTTTTCATGGTCTGGCTTTTTTTAATTTATTACTCTAAAAATGGGCAATGTTTCACCTAATTTGGTGGGCAAAACTCCGAAACTCACAAAACTATTTGGGGCATCTGGCTCAAGGAGTTCTGGTAAAATATTGGCACAATCTTGATTCATAGAAATGTAGAATGTGCCTTTCGGAAATTCTTTTTTAGCTGGCAAAAGCGTAATTCCAACATCTTGCAAAGTCATTTTCTCGTATTTTTCTATACCACTTTGGTAATTCGTAATGGAAAAAGACTCAACATTGAAGCTTTGTGCTTCGGTAAGCTTCTCCACCTTAAGACCAAAAACTTCAATTTTTTGTATGATTTCGGTTTGGCTGGCATCAATCAAGTATGCTTTCGGCCGAGCACGTGTGGTTTTGGCCTCAGATAACCAAGCATCTCTAATGGTTAATTCTAAAGCTAGTAATTCGTTTTTCTCCAAATCAATAAAATCGAGTGTGCCTTTTGAAATATTTCTTGAGGATGATAAAACCACTTCTGCTTGCGATTTATTGGCCATTTCAATAGCGCTTAACACAGCATCAGGATTTGCAGCTGCAATGTCTAAGTAAGATTTCGCTATCAGAAATCCTGTAAAAACTCTGCGTTTAAATGAGGTTCTGCCTAAACCAACTCCTCGTACTTCAACCAAAGTGGAAACAATGTTTTGTAGCGCAAAATTAGTTGCACTTGATCGTGCACTTATAGACCCTTGATTAAAATGAATATCGCCACCCACCACATCGGTTGTGAAATAATCGTGATGGCGTAATTTATTATCATCCAGTAGCTTACGGGTAGGTGTCAGGAAGTTTTCGTTGGTGAAGTCTCGTAGATTTTTGGGTACATTCAGGTTTCCAGAATAAAGAAACATTACATCATAAGCACTCGTTACACCGAATGTGCTCAGCTTGGTAAAATCTTTTCTAAAGGGCCTGAATTCATGAAAATCTAGTGCAATATGAGGTCTAAAACTTGCAAAGGCTCGCTTAAACAATGCACTTTCCGCTGCCATTAATTTGGTTTGATCTCGGTTTAAATCTAACCCTTCGGCGTTATTTCGCTCCAGTTTTAGGTAGCCATCAATATTGGCCATTGGCAAAATTGCAATCTCTAATTTGTTGATCAAGCCAGCATTCTCCGGGTTGTTCAGCAATTCATAAAGCAAATACAAAAGCGATTCTGTGCTGGCCGGTTCGTCGCCATGAAGGCCGCCTTGCATCCAAACTTTTATCTTTTTTTCTGCCGATTTTGTGCCAATGGTTATCAACGGAATTGGTAATCCTTTCTTAGAATCGCCAATAAAAGTTA
>DAIRTB010000303.1:0-3651 GCA_036804105.1 Bacteroidota bacterium
TCTGGTCCTCGTACTGTACGTGCACTAGTTTCTAATGTATATCCATTAACTGCTGTAAACTTACTGTACTCTTTAACAGGTTCGGCAAACCCTACAACAGTTGCACCAATGACCTTCAATGCGGCTATAAGCCGTTGGGTTGGAACACTTCCAACTGGTACCCCAAACAGTACCATTACTTACCGTGTTTCGGCAATTGATACTGCAAACTTTACCGATACTTCTGGATTAAGAAGCTTTAAAAACGAACCATTGGTAATAAGTGCTGGTGCAGATACTACCATTAATCCTGGTGATACTGCTACCTTGAATGCTTCTCTTGGCTTCAACCAAGGATCACTTCAAATTACTGAGGTTATGTTTAACAGAGGTGGAACAGGTACACAAGCAACCTTCCCTCCATTCTTACCACAAACAGGCTTCAACGATATGTTTGAAATTACGAACCTAAGCTTTGGGCCCGTGCCTTTGGCTGGTTTGAAACTTCAAGTAATTTCGAATGGAACTACCATCAACATGGATTATGCACTACCAAACATTACTTTAGGTGGTGGCGAGCGATTAATGATTCTACCAGAAACTGGTGTTAACGATTCCATAAATAAAGTTTATTATGCTGGCTTAGCGTTAGGTGATATTATTAACTCTGGATCTGCACAAGCAACCATTCTTTATGATTCTACTACCACAACGGCAGTTAGTGCTGTAATTCAAAACGCTGGTACTTTCCCAGCTGCAATTACAGTTCCTGCAAGTGTTTATAGTGGTTCTGGTGTAACTCCAACCTCAAGTTTCAGTGGTTTCCAAAGAATATCTACTGCTACAAATACATCAGCAGACTGGGCGGTTAACACAGCGGCAGTACCTTCAACAATGGGTGCATTGAATGCTGGTTTAACTGCTGCTTCATTATCATGGGCTCCAGTAGGCGGTGCTAGTATTGGAAACAACCCAACTATTCAGGTTACACCTAACTCCACCACAACTTATGTACTAACCATAACCGCTTTAGGTTGTACCAGAACAGACTCAGTTACGGTATTTGTTGGATCACAAAATATTACTGATGCTGCAATAATTGGTTTAATCTCACCAAATGCGGGTAACAACTCTGTAGCTTTTGGAACTCCAATTCCGGTAACTATTAGATGTGCTAACGTAGGTAATACATTAATTCCTGCTGGTTTTGATGTAGGTTATACCGTAAATGGTGTAGCTTCTACACAAACTGTTCTAGTTCCTATTCCAGTTGGTGATACTGTAAACTTTACCTTTACTACGCCTTGGACACCAACTGTAGGAGGTACCAACACCTTATGTGTTTACATGGTTTCTGGTACAATTGTAGGCGATGCAAATGTTAGCAACGACACATCATGTGTAACTATTTTAGGTGTTAACACCGAAAAATTAGAAAACGGAATTGGTATTGTAAGTAAGGTTTTCCCTAACCCAGCAACCGATAAAGTTTACTTCGAAATTGGTGCTGATGTAAAAGATGGTATCTTAATGGTTTATAACAATCTTGGTCAAGCAGTTGCCAACATCAATGTAAACGATCTATCTAAAGGCAATATGATTACCTTAGAAACCAGCAACTACGCTTCAGGTATTTATACCTTCAGCTTAAGCAATGGCGACAAGGTTCAAACTGGTAGGTTTGTAATTACCCGCTAGTTAAAATCTTAATTGAAAATGAAATCCCCAAGGCAACTTGGGGATTTTGTTTTTTTGGGATTTTTTATTTAAACCATATAGAAACATAGGGATTTGTGATGTGGTTGAGGTTAATATGTGGATGAGCCTGTTTTTTTCTTAACGGCAAAGGGCTTTAAGGTTTACGCAAAGTGCTCTAAGGTTAATTACGAAAGTTATCTCAAAAAAATCTTAATGTGGTTTTCTACTAACCCATTTGTGAACTCGGCACCTTCTTTGATAACACTGTGGTAAAAAATTGACCCACCAGAGTTTTAAGAAGCGTTAAGCCAAAAATGACAACAAAAATGACAATAAGGAAATTAACGACTATAAAGTTATCTACAAAGATTAAATTTATTTGTCCGAATATTACACCCTCTCCAAATAGTACAGACGCACTGAGTGCGTCTCATCAGCATATCAGCATATCAGCACATCAGCACATCAGCACATCAGCACATCAACTCATCGAGCTATACTTCAAATATCTATACTCCAGCCCACTTTTTTCATCTGAAAACCAGGGAGATTGTTCAATTTCTTCCCAATTGGATTCTAGTTCTGGGAAATAAGCATCGCCTGTAATTAAGGTTTTTACTTCCGTTAAGTAGATGAAATGCGTTTTCGGTGAAGCTAATTTGTAGATTTCGGCACCGCCAATAATAAATATCTTTTCTGCTGATTTTGCAGCTTCTATCGCATCTTCTAAACTATTTACCAACAAAACTCCCTCAGGTAAAGTGGGATTACCACGGCTGATTACAATATTCAACCTGCCTGGCAATGCCTTACCAATGGATTCAAAGGTTTTTCTACCCATGATTATAGGATAACCAGAAGTTATTGCCTTAAATCTTTTCAAGTCTGGACTAAGGTGCCACAACAACTGATTGTCCTTACCAATAACCCGGTTGCTGCCCATGGCAACCACAATGCTAATTTCTGGCGAGGAATGCGCTTCTTTCATAATAATTTCAACATTGCTAAAGTACGATAGTTTAATTTTAAAACAACTATGCAGAAAACAAGTCTGAAACAATGGCTTTCTTAGGCACCTGTTTTTTAAAGTTATATTGAAATTGCTGGCAATAAAAACTTATATGCAAAAGCCCTTAAATTGTTTACTAAAATTCGTTTTGGGGAATTTCTTCTTGCAATAACGACTTAGACAAGGATAAAAATATGTGATGAAAATAAAGTGCCAAAAATCCATTTGAGGATAACAAGCTACATTTTTTAAAATACGGTTGATTAGGGTTAAAAGCCCCTTAAACAAATCTCGGATTTCGAAAGAGAATTCGACCAGCCACAAAGATGCCACCACGTTGTGTTCGGATCTGGCTCTCAAAAGCAAACAAAATGGCGTAAAAATCAACTTGCGGTAATATTTAATTGCAATGTTTATAGGCCAAATATGGGTAGAAAACAACCCGTTACAGCAAATCGACCCCATTAGAGGTCAAATATCTGTAGACAACAAATTGTGGTGTTTAACCGACCCGTTTATGGGTCGCACAAAATCTTTGGGAACAAATAATTCGAGGATAAAAACAACAAACATTTGCGTCCAACCGACCCGTTTATGGGTCGAACAAAATCGTTGATTATGAAATTGGGGTTTTTGTGGAAAACGATGGGGTATCAATATGCGATGGATTTTATCATGCGACCTCGCTGAGGTTGTTGTCAATGCGACCTGCCACAAATATTTGACCTCGTTGAGGTCGGTTGGGTTGTTGTGAATGCGACCTGCTACAAATATTTGACCTCGCTGAGGACGGACAAGGCCGGGTAAACCAAACGAATCGACAACACAACCACATATCGTTGTATTCAATCGACCCCATTAGGGGTCAAATGTTTGTAGAAAACGGCAAATGCCGTTTATACCGACCCGTTTATGGGTCGAACAAAATCTTTGGGAACAAATAATTCTGGGATAAAAACAACAAA
>DAIRTB010000304.1:0-3647 GCA_036804105.1 Bacteroidota bacterium
ATAATTAACATGGATATAAGAAGGCCATTCAACCTCAATAAGTGGATTGAAGATAACAAAGACCTGTTACAGCCACCCGTTGGTAATCAACAAGTTTATAAAGGCAATAGCGATTACGTAGTTATGATAGTTGGAGGGCCTAACAAACGGAAAGATTATCATTACAATGAAACAGAAGAACTTTTTTATCAGCTAAAGGGAAATATTGTAGTGGGTATAATTGAAGATGGCAAGCCTGTTGATATTCACATAAACGAAGGGGATATGTTTTTACTCCCAAGTAAAGTGCCACATTCTCCAAGAAGACCAGCAGATTCTGTAGGTTTAGTGGTAGAATTATACCGAAAACCTGGACAGATAGATGGATTTCTTTGGCATTGTGAAAGCTGTGGCGAACGACTTTACGAAGAATATTTTGAACTTACAGATATTGTAGCACAACTTCCACCCCTCATGAAAAAGTTTTATGACTCTGAGGATTTAAGAACCTGTAAAAATTGCGGAACCGTTATGGAAAAACCGTAATTATGTGATTTTTATTAGGTTATAAATTTAGTGAAGAAAGTATTTTATGGTGGAGCAAACTTTCGATTTAAAATATTGGTACCTAAGAGATCACAAACTTTTTAGGACTTTAAACTCCTCTGATTTAAAACAGCTTTGCATTGTTGCAGGTTTTAAAAAGGCCAAAAAGGACGAATTGCTATACTTTTCCGATGAAGAGCCTCCGAGAGTTTATTTCCTAAAAAAAGGAGCTGTAAAAATTATTGAAGTAAATGAAGAAGGGCACGAAAGAGTTAAGGAAATAATTCAAAAAGGAGATCTGTTTGGAGAACTATATTTCGAAAATGATCGAACAAAAGATGAAATAGCTAAGGTTGCTACAAACGAAGTGATTATTTGTAGCTTCTTGTTAACAGATTTCGAAGATTTGATGTTAAGAAAACCAGAATTTGGACTTAACTACACCAAATTTCTGGGTTTAAAATTTAAAAAGCTTAGAAACAATTACAGCAATCTCATCAACAAAGCTGCAAAAGATCGTTTAAAGATTTTTCTTCTAGAATGGATAGAAAGCGACGGAATTAAAAAACAAGAAGCAATTTATATTGATAATTATCTAACGCAAGAAGATATAGCTCAAATAATCTGCACGTCAAGACAAACAACAACAACCCTTTTCAATAGTCTAGAACATCTTGGTATAATTAGCTATAATAGGAAGCAAATTATAATCAAAGACTTAGACAAACTTAAACAATTTTAGATCGAGTGTAAAGTACGTGACAAATACATTTTTAAGAGATTAATACCTTCACAATAAAGAATAACACGTTCTCATTAAAATGAAATTTCTTCCTTTCACAATACTTTTCTTAGCACTAATCTTAACTGGTTTTGCTCAAAACGCAACCATTAGATCTAAACATTTCAATACGGAAAATAATCTGGCAATTCAAGGCTACGATCCAGTAGCCTATTTTACCCTACAAAAAGCTGTAAAAGGAAATCCGAGTTTTGCAGCTAAGCATTTAGGAGTAATTTATCACTTTTCATCTCAAACAAACAAGGATTTATTTTTAAAAAATCCAAACAATTACGAGCCACAATATGGTGGCTGGTGTGCCTACGCTCTAGGAGAAAAGGGAGAAAAAGTTGAAATAAACCCAGAAACTTTCAAGATTATTGACAACAAACTGTATTTATTCTATAATGCCAATTTCAATAATACACTAAAAACTTGGAATAAAAATGAGGTAAATCTCAAAAATGCAGCCGATTTAAATTGGAATAAAATAATCAACTAACCCAAAAACACCAAAATGAACTCATCAATAAAGAAGTACCTTTCGCTGGCTTTACAATTAACAATTGCCATAATTTATTTGCAAACGCTATACTTCAAGTTTTCAGCCCATCCAGATTCTGTTTATATATTCTCAAAACTTGGAGTTGAACCTTATGGCAGAATCGGCCTAGGATTTATGGAATTAATAACCGCAATTTTAATTCTAGTTCCAAAAACCAAAATTTTAGGTGGAATTCTTAGTGTTGGGATTATTTCGGGAGCAGTATTTGCACATCTGGGTCCTTTAGGTATCGAAGTTCAAGGTGATGGTGGGAAAGTTTTTTATTTGGCAGTAATTGTTTTAGTAGCATCAATTGCATTTCTTCTTCTTAATTTTGATGGATTAATAAAGCTTAAAAATAAACTTTTAGGAAAGCGAAGCTAAGATTTAATGAAAACAGAAGTAATTGGCAGTGCGCTAACTGACCTAAAAGAAACCATAAGTTCACTAAAAGATTCTGAATTTACCCAACCTATTACAGGACTTAGCGGAGGTACAATTGGCGAACATACTCGTCATATAATTGAACTTTTACAGTGTTTATTTAATGGTTATAAAACTGGAATAATAAATTACGACAATAGGGAAAGAAATCTTAAAATTCAGACAGAAATTTCTGAAGCCTCAAATTGCATTGATGAAATATGCAAAAAGCTAAGCTTTGAAAATAAAATTTTGACTTTACAAGTCGGATTATTTGAGCATATAGACGAAATTGAAACCAATTTCAATAGAGAATTGCTTTATAATTTTGAACATTGTATTCATCACCAAGCACTTATTAAAGTTGGATTGCTTGAACTTAAAAAGCACCTTCTAAATCCTAATTTTGGCGTGGCAGTATCTACAATAAAGTTTAGAGATCAATGTGCACAGTAAGTTATATTACCAGAAACAATGAGGTTTATATCACATCTAATAGAGATGAACAAAAAGACAGAAATGCAGTTGCTAAACCTCAATCAATTCAACTTGAAAATAGGAAAATTACTTTTCCACAAGATGCCAAAAGTGGAGGCACTTGGTTTGCATATGATAATCTAAATACTGTAATCGTATTACTTAACGGAGCAAAGGAAAAACATCAAAAACAACTGGGTTATAGAAAAAGTAGAGGGCTGATTGTACTGGAAATAATAGAGAATCTAGATCCTTTAAGTTACTGGAAAATAATAGATTTAGAAGGAATTGAGCCATTTACCCTTATTCTATTGTTCAAAACAAACCTTTTCCATTTACAGTGGGATGGTGTGGAAAAACATCAACTCCAATTGAATGAAAAGGAAAATCACATCTGGTCTTCAAGCACCTTATATACAAATGAAATCCAATTAGAAAGAAGAAAATGGTTTGAATCGTTTCAAAAAAGTGCCGAAATCTTGGATTCAGAATCTATTTTAAATTTCCATTCTACTACCCATTCTGATGACAAAATGAATGGCTTGGTAATAGATCGTTTCAACGAAATTGTTACCATAAACATAACACAATTGGTTTTAAGCCCTGGTTTAGCAACATTAAAACATTTAGACTTGGTAAACAAAACCTCGTTTTACAAGACAGCTCATTTGAGCGCATGAAATTGATTTTTCACAAGTTAACACATTGGGAATATTGGCCTTCTTGGATCATATATTTTCCTGCCTTTTTCCCCTACTTATTATACGCAGCAAAAAGTAAGAATTTTTTCTTTTTTGTTGATGTAAATCCAGGATTTAGAAATGGCGGATTGCTAAACATCAGTAAAAAAAAGATTTACGATTTAATTCCAAATCAATATTACCCTAGAACTATTCT
>DAIRTB010000305.1:0-476 GCA_036804105.1 Bacteroidota bacterium
CAAGAAACCCTTTTTGTGGTGGATGCCATGACCGGTCAGGATGCAGTGAACACCGCTAAAGCGTTTAACGATCGACTGAATTTTACAGGTGTTGTGCTTACCAAATTAGATGGTGATGCCCGTGGTGGAGCTGCTTTAACGGTTTCGTACACGGTTGGTAAGCCCATAAAATTTATCTCCACTGGTGAGAAAATGCAGGCCATCGACTTGTTTTACCCCGATCGTATGGCCAACCGTATCCTCGGTATGGGCGATGTGGTGAGTTTGGTAGAACGTGCGCAACAGCAATTCGATTCTGAGGAAGCGGCTAGAATTCAAAAGAAAATCAACAAAAACCAATTCGATATGGACGATTTTCTTGGTCAGATTAAGCAGATCAAGAAAATGGGCAACATCAAAGACCTTATGGGCATGATTCCGGGCGTTGGTAAAGCCATCAAAGATATCGACCTCGACGATGATGCTTTCAAACATGT
>DAIRTB010000305.1:486-3643 GCA_036804105.1 Bacteroidota bacterium
GAAGCCATTATCCAATCGATGACGCCACAGGAGCGTAAAAATCCAGATATTATCAACGGATCTCGCAAAAATAGAATTGCCAAAGGCAGCGGAAACGATATCCAAAAAGTAAATGCATTCCTCAAGCAATTCGACGATATGCGCAAGATGATGAAGATGATGAATCAGGGCGGAAATCCGATGGCCAGAATGAAAATGCCGTTTGGGAGATGATTTTTGATGTGCTGATTCGTTGATGTGCTGATTGGGTCTACGAGACCCCAGCATGGCGTCTTTACTATTAGAAGATGTCTGAATTGAACATAGTATTTTCATAAATTCATCCAATTTGGTTGTTGAGCTTTTCTCCTTAACCAAAATTTAGATTTCTAATTACTTAATCGTATTTCTGAAAAATTACAAGGAAGTAAACTTCATCCCTAATTATACGGTAATTCTTCTATTGCGTCTTTTTCTTCTTTATTTCCAGACCGTTTTTCGATAACGATAATGTCAGTTACAACATATCTGCTTACTCCTCGCCATGGAATAGCGCCAAGATATTCTTTGTAGCGTAATTCAACATATTTACCGCCAGCTGTTTCAAGCACTCGGGCAAGAGAATCATTTGTTACAGAGAATTGGAATTCGTTGCTTTGAAGTGCGCCAGGTTTTGTGGTTTGAAAACCGTCTTGAATCAATCGACCTTCCCAGGTTTTAAATATATACCCTTTGTAAACCAAATAGTTGAGGTTGCCTGCTTTTACCCCTTCACCAAAAGTGAAATAAAATCGCCACCAAAAGAATATTCCGCCAAGAATAACCAGTATCAATAAGATTATAGGTAGTTTCTTTTTCATAGTGTTTTTTGTATTTACAAATCTACCACAGTTTAGCGGATTTTAAATGAATTGGTGTATTATCATTTTAGTAGATTGATTTAGCTTAAAATAATGCCAAAACCATCATAATACCTAACCAAACACATACTCCAATTTTGGCGAATGTTCCAGCTAAAAAGCCTACAAAAGCCCCAAGAGCAGATTTAAATGATTCATTACTAGGTCTTCCAATCATTAACTCGCCAATTAAAGCGCCTACAAATGGGCCAAATATTATGCCCAGAGGCCCAAGAAACAAACCAACAATTAGTCCTATTGTAGCTCCTCTTGTGCCAGCTTTACTGCCGCCCATCCATTTTGCGCCATAAATGGGAATTATATAATCTAATGCCGTAACCCCAGCCACGATAAATACCATCCAAAAAAACTGATTATTAGTGTAATTTACCCAATTTGTAAAGTGAAGTAGTATTGGACCTAATAGCGCAATGGGTGGACCCGGCAATATAGGTAGAAAGCTACCTAAGATTCCTACAAAAATGGCAATAAATCCAATTATGGTTAAGGCGTAATCCATTTATTCTGTTTTTGGGTGTGTGTTTAGTAGCAATAAAGGTAATATGATAGAAAGTAATGCAACTCCTTTTTGTCTTTGAAGCATAGATTCTGTTAACAAGCAGATCATTATGTAGATTATAACATTTAACGCAACGTAGTTATTAGTTCTCCATGCAGAGTAAATACTAATTAAAAAGGCGAGTATTAATAAAATCATTCCAGGGTAGCCACTCTGTAATGCGGTTTCTATGTATTGATTGTGGCAGTTGTATTCATTTTGGAACCCTATTATAAATCCATCTCGTTGGTATTGCTTCAACAATTCTTCTTTGGCATCTCCTGTGCTTTCTCCCAAAATTGGTTTGGCATTGATTAATTTCCATGCTGAGTTCCATTCTGCTAATCTAATGGTAAGGCCTGTAAAATCGTTGTGATCTGTGCTATTTACATTAAAATTAGTATTGATTGGTTCGAAGAATCTTCTAAAAAGATCTTTTGGTGCGATAAATATAAATACAATTATTACAATTGTTGGTATGCCAAATAAAGCGCCTAGGCTGAGATACTGCTTTTGTCTATAGAGTGAAATAATTAATCCAATACCTGCAATTATACCAAAGGCCAAAAGATTAATTCTTCCGCCAAGTAATAAAAGAAATATCAACAAAAACGAAAGCAGAGATATGCTAAGTAAAGGGTTCATTTTACGATTCTTTTCATCAGAAAATCCAAGATCGAAAGTTACAAAAGCAGCAACACCTACAAAAAGTGCAAAGTAGCCTGGATGCATTATCGCTGAAGCCAAACCAATGTAATAGAAATTCCAGCTCTCAATTTCCGTTGATTCTGGAAAGTAACTAACCCAAAGCCCAGTAGTATAAGTTTTATAGACTGCAATGCCAATAGCTACAAAAGCTGCTAATGTAGTGGTGCATACGTAATACAATTTGAGTCTTTCCTTGGTTTTGTAACTGATTTTCGGAAAGGCACATAGCATTGCCGTAAGTAAAAATAAAGGCAATTTTAACCTGAAATCTGATAAAGTTTGGGTTAGATTATCTGCATATAAAAAGCTTAGGCTTTGCCATAATATAAATGCCAACCAAGCATACATTACCCAGTTTTTACCAATATTTTTAGCGATTATTCTAATTGATACTGTGGCCAAAAGAACTACAAAGGGTAAGAATGTGAAAACTGAGGTGAAGAAATTAGACCAAGGCAAACTTAGAATTAAAGCGCCAAAGAGTAGCTCAAATACATTTTCTTTGGTTAATTTTAATTTCATATTACAGTTTTGTTTTGAAAGCGCTTAATTAAAAATGGGAGTATGCTCAGCAACCAAGCCATTCCTAACATTAATAGAATGTAATACTTTGGGCGCATAAAATCAAGTAAAAAGGCCATTCCGATAAACAGGAAATTTACAGCAAATAGGGTGCAAGCTGCCTGAAAGTGGCTTAAACCCAAATCTATTAATCTATGGTGGATGTGGTTTCGATCTGCAGAAAATGGAGACCTTTTATTAAATATTCTTATGGTAAAAACTCTTAATGTATCAAAAAGTGGAATGATTAAAAGATTAAATGCATACACTGACCCTGACACACTAAAAAATACGTATGGCTGATAATATTGTGCCTTCTGTATAAATTGAACGGTAACTACTGCTATTATAAACCCAAGTAAAAGCGATCCAGAATCGCCCATAAAAATTTTCGCTTTAATGAAATTGTAGCGCATAAACCCTAGTAAAGCACCAACATAGGCAAGGCATA
>DAIRTB010000306.1:0-3640 GCA_036804105.1 Bacteroidota bacterium
AATAAAGGTAAAGTTTTAGTTAAGGATGAATCTTGGCGACAATTACCTGTAAGAGAGCGTCTTACCCACGCCTTAGTAAAAGGTTTAGACGAATACATTGAAACAGATACCGAAGAAATGCGTGCCCAACTTCCAAAACCCTTAGAAGTAATTGAAGGCCCTCTTATGGATGGGATGAGCGTGGTGGGCGATTTATTTGGTGCTGGAAAAATGTTTCTTCCACAGGTGGTAAAATCTGCTCGTGTAATGAAAAAAGCAGTAGCCTATCTGCTGCCGTATTTAGAAGCTGAAAAGTTGGCATCTGGAACACAGGCTGAGGCAAAAGGTAAAATCCTGATGGCAACTGTAAAAGGCGATGTACACGACATCGGCAAGAATATAGTTGGTGTAGTGTTGCAATGCAACAATTATGATGTGGTGGATTTGGGCGTAATGGTATCGGCAGATAAAATTTTAGATGCCGCTATTAGAGAACAAGTGGATGTGATTGGACTTTCGGGTCTGATTACCCCATCGTTAGACGAAATGGTTTTTGTAGCCGAAGAAATGGAGCGATTGGGTATGAATATTCCACTTTTAATAGGAGGAGCTACAACATCCAGAGCGCATACCGCCGTTAAGATTGCACCAGTTTACAGCGGCCCAGTGGTTCACGTTTTAGATGCATCTCGCTCCGTACCTGTGGTTTCTCAACTTTTATCGAAAACACAAAAAGAAGATTTTGTAACCTCCATAAAAACCGAATACAACGATTTGCGTGAAGGCTACCTCAGCAGAAAAGCAGATAAAAAGATGATTTCGCTTGAGCAAGCGAGAAACAATAAATTTAAAATTGATTGGAACGAAGCAGAAATTGCTAAACCTGCTCAATTGGGTGTTCAAGTTCTGGAAGATGTAGATTTATCAACACTTTCCGATTATATTGACTGGACGCCCTTCTTCCAAGCTTGGGAACTGCACGGTAGATATCCTAAAATTTTAACAGATGATGTTGTGGGTGCTGAAGCGGTAAAGCTCTTCAACGATGCACAAAACATGCTCCATCAACTAATACGTGAAAAGTGGTTTACTGCCAAAGCAGTTTTCGGAATTTTCGAAGCCAATGCCGATGGTGATGATATTCTCGCAGCAGGCGAAAGATTTATTACTCTAAGGCAACAAGGCCAAAAAGGTTCAGGTATCCCGAATATAGCCTTGGCAGATTTTATAGCTCCAAAAGAAACGGGTATTCAGGATTATTTCGGGCTCTTTGCCGTAAGCATTTTAGGTGCAGACGAAAAAGCGCAAGTTTTTAAAGCCGATATGGACGACTACAATGCCATTATGGTTCAAGCCTTAGGCGATCGTTATGCCGAAGCACTGGCAGAATATCTCCACGAACAGGTTAGGAAAAATTATTGGGGTTACGATTCTACAGAACAATTGAGTGCGGAAGATTTAATTAAGGAATCGTACAGAGGAATTCGTCCAGCGCCGGGCTATCCTGCTTGCCCAGACCACAACGAAAAGCGCACCATTTGGAAAGTGTTAGAAGTAGAAAAGAACATCGGCACAACCTTAACCGAAAGTTTGGCAATGTGGCCAGCATCATCGGTTAGTGGAATGTACTTTGCACATCCTCAAGCGAAATATTTTGGATTAGGAAAAGTGGAAAAAGATCAGGCCATAGATGTTGCAAAACGCAGAGGCTGGGATTTGAAAGTAGTAGAAAAGTGGTTAGGTTCAGTACTCAACTATTAAAATCGAACAAAAGAAAATGAAAATAATCGATCACATAGCAAACGCCAAAGAAACTCTTTTTTCTTTCGAGATTTTGCCCCCTTTAAAAGGTCAAGACATCAAAAGTATTTTTAATGCTATTGAGCCTTTAATGGAATTCAAACCGCCATTTATTGATGTAACCTATCACCGAGAAGAATTCTTAATGAAACCTCGTCCGGATGGATCTTATGAGCGCATTGTTACCAGAAAAAGACCTGGAACCGTTGCCATTTGTGCAGCCATAATGAATCGTTTTAAGGTAGATGCTGTTCCCCATCTTATCTGCGGTGGATTTACCAAAGACGAAACAGAGAATGCATTGATCGATTTAAATTTTTTGGGTATAGATAACGTGCTGGTTCTGAGAGGCGATCATGCAAAACATGAAACAGCTTTTCATCCAGAGCCAAATGGCAATCAGACTTCTTTGGAATTACTTCATCAGGTAAAAAGAATGAACAATGGCATTTATTTAGACGATGATTTGGTGAAGCCTGCCAAAACAGATTTCTGTATTGGTGTATCGGGTTACCCAGAAAAGCATTGTGATGCGCCCAACCTGAAAAGCGACCTACAATGGCTGAAACAAAAAGTAGATGCTGGTGCTGAGTTTATTGTTACCCAAATGTTTTTCGACAACGCTAAGTATTTCGCTTTCGTAGATAAATGCAGAGATAATGGTATCAATATTCCCATTATTCCAGGCATAAAACCATTGGCAACCCAAAAGCAATTGAGCATTCTGCCAAAGATATTCCACATAGATATTCCAGAAGCCTTAAGTGAGGAGGTTGAGGCAGCAAAAACCGAAAAAGATGTAAAGCAAATTGGTATAGATTGGGCAATTGATCAATGTAAAGAGCTAAAAGCCGCAGGCGTACCAGTTTTGCATTTTTACACCATGAGCAAAAGCGAATCTACGCAAGCTATTGCGAAGGCAGTGTTTTAGGTTTCCTCCATTTGAAAATGGAGGTTATTTTATACGATTTTCACCTATTAGCCTAGGCCTTCGACCTATGCTATGATATGTTATCTCGCCGCCGGTGGACTCCAAAAAATGCTCGATCTAGACACATAGCCAACGGTTTCAATCGTGGGTTAATAGTGCGAGTTCTTTATCCCAACGGTTTAACTCGGTTGAAAACCGTTTACCCGTCACCGAATTGCCGAATTGAACGCAGATGACACAGATTTTTTTAGGTTTTCGCAGATTTTTTGGCTTAAGCCAAAATAAAACACAACAACCAACTTGCCTCCATTTGAAAATGGAGGCAATTGATACACGATTTTCACCTTTTAGCATAGGCCTTCAACCAATGCTGTGATATGTCGCCCCGTTGGGGCTCCAAAATGTAAACAACTCAAACAGTGTTACCCAAATTGCGCTAGCCAGACCCGCTGGAGCCCCGAAGCGGGTGACATATCATAGCAAGGGGTGCAGCCCCTTGCTACTAGAGATATGACCAATAATCTTGAATCGCAAAAACCACCCACAAAAAAAAGGCGGAAAAATTTCCGCCCTTTTTTATTCATAGTTGTTTTGAATTAACCCATATTATCCAACACTTCCATTACTTCTTTTACTGCTTTTGCAGAATCAGCAAGTAGTGCTTTTTCATCATCATTTAATTGAAGCTCAATAATTTCTTCAATACCATTTTTACCCAATTTAACTGGAACACCTAAGTAAATGTTACTCAAGCCGTACTCGCCATTTAACAAGGCACAAACTGGGAAAATTCTTTTTTGGTCACGAACAATTGCTTCAACCATTTGAGCTGCTGCTGCACCTGGCGCATACCAAGCTGAAGTTCCCATTAGGTTTACCAATTCGCCGCCGCCTTTTTTGGTACGCTCAACAATAGCATCCAATTTTTCT
>DAIRTB010000307.1:0-3611 GCA_036804105.1 Bacteroidota bacterium
CAACTCCACGCCCGACTTGTTGGTTTTGTTATCCCAAGTAGTGTTATTGCCGTATGTTACTGTTGTTACGTTTACATTGGTAAAGATTTCAGCATTGTAACGACCATTACATTGGGCGTTAACAAATCCATAAGACATTATAAGAGCAGAAAATAGAGCAAATTTCTTCATAAGGGTATTATTGATTCAATAGTAGTAAAAAATCTGATAAAATCAAATTTTTAGTGTTAGATAGTGGTATTGGTTTCGAATTAGATTTTGAGAATAGGGATTGTTGAAATCAGATTGAAAAACCGTTGAAACGGTTAATTTAACACGCCATATTTTGTCCCACGGTTGAAACCGTGGGCTATTTGTGTACTAAAATCCCCAGGTTGAATGGTTGAAACCGAGGGCTATGTGGAACCAATCCATTAAAACCGTGGGCTATTTGGCTACTCGAATCCCGAGGTTGAATAGTTGTAACCGTGGACTATGTAGTTTGCTATTTAATCTCAGATCCTGGTGAGACATCCGTAGAGGCATTTACAAAGACCAGTTTACCTGTTGCATCTTCTGCCATCAATATCATGCCCTCCGAATCTATTCCCTTCATGCTTCTTGGCGCAAGGTTTACCAACACTGCAACTTGTTGTCCGATAATTTCATCTGGTTTGTAATGTTCAGCAATTCCAGAAACAATAGTTCTGACATCTAAACCTGTATCCACTGAAAGTTTCATAAGCTTTTTGGTTTTTGGCACCAATTCGGCTGAAAGTATTTTCCCAGTTCTGATGTCCATTTTTGCAAAATCATCGAAAGTAATGGTTTGCTTAGCTTCTGCAACTTCCACAATATGAGCGTTTTCAGTCTTGCTTGCTTCAAGCTTTGCTACTTGTTGAGAAATGGCATCGTCTTCAATTTTTGTAAACAAAAGTGTTGGTTTATTTAGTTGATGATTTGCAGCAATTAAATCCGACTTACCAGCTTCCTCCCATCCTAAACTGCTGATATTTAGCATTTCGCTTAGTTTTTCGGATGAAAATGGAAGGAATGACGCAGATAGAATTGCCAAACTTGCACTAATTTGGAGTCCGATATTGAGAATGGTTTTCACTCTTTCTGGATTTTCCTTCTGCAATTTCCATGGTTCGGTTTCAGCTAAGTATTTATTACCTAAACGAGCAAGATTCATCAACTCACTTAAACCTTCTCTGAACCGATATTGGGTTAGCTGATTGGATATCCGCTCTGGAAAACCCTTTAATTCTGCCAAAACTTCCTGATCGTATCCACTCAACTCGCCGCAAGCTGGAGCTAATCCGCCATAATATTTATCGCAAAGGCTTAAAACCCGGTTGATGAAGTTTCCATAAACCGCCACCAACTCGTTGTTATTTCTTGCCTGGAAATCTTTCCAAGTGAAATCGTTGTCTTTGGTTTCTGGTGCCGATGCTGTTAACATATACCTCAACACATCCTGCTGATTCGGGAAATCGATTAGGTAATCGTTCAACCACACCGCCCAATTTCTGGATGTAGATATTTTTTGTCCTTCGAGATTTAGAAATTCATTAGCTGGAACATTTTCAGGCAGAATGAAATCGCCATGCGCCATTAACATTGCTGGGAATATGATGCAATGAAACACGATATTGTCCTTCCCTATGAAATGAACCAAGGATGTATCCTCTGCTTTCCAATACGGTTCCCAGTTTTTGTTATTGGCAGTGGCCCAAGCCTTTGTAGCCGAAATATAACCAATAGGCGCATCAAACCAAACGTATAAAACCTTACCCTCAGCTTCTGGAAGTGGCACTTTTATACCCCAATCTAAATCTCTGGTGATGGCTCGTGGCTGCAATCCTTGTGTTAACCACGATTTACATTGTCCGTAAACATTGGTTTTCCACTCTTTATGATCCTCTAAAATCCATTTTTCTAAAGCTTGTTGATATTGATCGAGTGGCAAAAACCAATGTTTGGTTTCTTTCAAGATTGGCGTATTTCCACTAAGCATCGACTTCGGGTTTTTCAACTCCGACGGACTTAAGGTACTGCCGCAACTTTCGCATTGATCGCCATATGCATTTTCGAAACCGCAGTTTGGGCAGGTGCCTACAATGTATCTGTCTGCTAAAAACTGCTGGGCTTCTTCATCGAAATACTGCCCTGAGGATTGCGTAATTAATTTATTACTTTCAGAAAGTTTTACAAAGAACGCTGATGCTGTTTCGTGATGAACAGGATCTGATGTTCTATGGTAGATGTCTAAACTGATACCAAATTCCTTAAGCGAATCACCAATTATTTTATGGTATCTATTAGCGATTTCTTGCGGCGTTACCCCTTCTTTTCTTGCTTTTAGCGTGATGGGAATACCATGTTCATCGGAACCACAAACAAAAAGCACATCTTTTTTTTGCGCACGTAAAAAGCGTGCGTAGATATCTGCTGGCACAAAAACACCTGCCATGTGCCCAATGTGGATGGGGCCGTTGGTGTAAGGAAGTGCTGCTGTAATGGTGTAGCGATTGGTATTTTTCATAACGATTCAGCAAAGATAAAAGGATTTGTTTCCTTGATGCTTGCATTATGAATTAGATTGGAAATTGTTAATGAGTAAGCTGATGTTATCGCTTGCTTATTTTGTTCAATGAAATCTGACGTTGAAGGGTGCATTTGAATCTGTCCATTCCCATCGGATTCTTTTTGGCATGCTTGTGGGAGACTTTCTTCGCTCGTTCACGCCAAAGGCGCCAAGATGTGGGTTTTAACTCGTTGCGCATGAGTTTAATTACATCTTGCTCTGATAACCCGAACTGATATTTTATGGCGTCGAAAGAGGTTCTGTCTTCCCATGCCATTTCAATGATTCGGTCTATTTGTTGTGGTGTTAATTCCATTACAGGTTTTTTAACGGATTTTTGCCTGATTTGTTTAGATTCTGTTTTGCGCACAGATAGGTTTGCATTGATTTACACTTTCGGTGTTTTTTAGCGAATGGATTTGATTTTTTGATACCCTAAGATTTACACCTACGGTGTTTATTTAGCGCAAAGATTAACTCGGATTATTTACTCTTTAATTGTTTTTCAAAGGTGTTCATGAGACGCTTCGCTAAGTTTTCACGGATTTTACGGATTTGATTTTCTTTTTGATTTTCTTTTTGATTTTCTTGAATTCTTGGTAAGCGAAAGAATTTTGATTCAGTTTAAGATCAATATTTTCGTATTTCAAAAAAATACTTATGATTGTGATGATATATTAAACAACTAAAGTGATGGAAAATAGCGATTTAACGTACAAAATTAGGGGAGCGATTTTTGCGGTTCATGGTTAACTTGGGCCTGGATTACTTGAAAGTGTTTACACTGCTGCGCTAGTTTACGAACTTCAAGAAATAGGTTTAATAGTTGAAACTCAGGTTGGTTTGCCGGTAATGTATAAATCAGTAACCTTAGATCTTGGGTTTAGATTGGATATTTTAGTGAACAACGAGGTTATTATTGAAGTAAAATCAGTTGAGCAATTAACCAATGTCCACAAAAAGCAAATGATAAACTATTTAAAACTATCAGATAGGCGCATTGGCTTCCTCGTGAATTTTAACGTATCCTCCTTAGTTGATA
>DAIRTB010000308.1:0-3590 GCA_036804105.1 Bacteroidota bacterium
TAATAATTTTTTTTCTTTTACGATGTTAATTTTGCCTCTGATGCTTGTTTTTGGGTTGCTACAAAGTTTTAATTTTGGTTTTTGACTACTTCGTAGTGTTGCAATAGATTTTCGCCCCACCACGAAGTAGCCACGAATTCACTAATAATTTTTTTTCTTTTACGATGTTAATTTTGCCTCTGATGCTTGTTTTTGGGGTTGCAACAAAGTTTTAATTTTGGTTTTTGACTACTTCGTAGTCTTGCAATAGATTTTCTCCCCACCTCGAAGTAGCCACGAATTCACGAATAGTTTTTTTCTTTTACGAATGATAATTTTGCCTCTGATGCTTGTTTTTGGGGTTGCAACAAAGTTTTATGTTTGACTACTTCTTAGTCTTGTTATAGGTTTTAGCCACACCACGAAGTAGCACCGAAGGTAAATGCACGAATGGGTTTTTTCATTTCTTTGAATCTTGATTTTATTTTTTTAAACCTTTTAGTCTTTATTTCGCTAGGTTCTTAAACCTCCATAAAAAAAGCGAGGACTTTTCAGAACCTCGCTTTTTTATCAAAAATCAAAAATCAACCATCAAAAATCACTTAAGCAGATCTCTCGCAATCACAATTCTCTGAACCTCAGAGGTTCCTTCGTAGATTTGGGTAATTTTCGCATCACGCATCATACGCTCCACATGGTATTCTTTTACGAAACCGTAGCCTCCATGTATCTGAACAGCCTCCGTTGCAACCCACATGGCAGTTTCTGATGCAAATAATTTTGCCTGAGCACTTGCACGAGTGTAATCGTGACCATTGTCTTTTAACCATGCAGCTTTCAAGCATAATAATCTTGCAGCTTCAATTCTGGTAGCCATATCAGCTAATTTAAATTGAATGGCTTGGTGATTCATAATTTCTGTACCAAAAGCTTTTCTTTCTTTCGCATACTGAACGGAAAGCTCATAAGCGCCAGAAGCGATTCCTAAAGCTTGGGCGGCAATTCCGATTCTACCACCCGTGAGGGTTTTCATGGCGAATTTGAAGCCGAAGCCGTCTTCGCCAATTCTATTTTCTTTTGGCACTTTTACATCAGTAAACATTAAAGAGTGGGTATCGCTACCTCTAATGCCCATTTTATCTTCTTTTTTGCCAACAACAAAGCCTTCCATTCCTTTTTCAACAATGAAAGCATTGATGCCTTTGTGACCTTTTTCAACATCGGTTTGTGCAATTACCAAGAAAACTGAACCAGAATTACCATTGGTAATCCAGTTTTTTGTTCCATTTAAAAGGTAGTAATCGCCCATGTCTATGGCCGTAGTTTTTTGTGAAGTTGCATCTGAACCAGCTTCTGGCTCTGATAAGCAAAATCCACCGTGGATTTCTCCACTTGCCAATGGCACAAGATATTTTTGTTTTTGTTCTTCTGTACCGTAGGTTTCTAATCCCCAGCAAACCAAAGAGTTATTAACTGAAACTACTACTGAAGCAGATGCATCTACTTTAGAAAGTTCTTCCATCATCAATACATAAGCGATGGTGTCCATTCCAGCTCCGCCGTATTTTGGATCAACCATTAGGCCCAACATTCCGAGTTCACCTAATTTTTTAACTTGCTCAGTTGGAAATTTCTGATGGTTGTCTCGTTCAATAACTCCTGGCAGCAATTCTGTTTGAGCAAAATCTCTAGCTGCTTGTTGAATCATTAAATGCTCTTCCGTAAATTCAAAATGCATATTTTTTTGTTTATTGGTTTGCAAAGATAGTATTTGTGTTTTATTCTGAAAGCGTTCCCTGAAGTGCAATAGCCGCCAAAGGAGTTGCAGGTGCGTTATTGAAAATAGTTATGGCAAAATTGTTCATTCCTGCTTTTCCACCCACAACAGTGGCTGTTAAAATAACAGTTTCTCCTGGCGCAATTTTATATTTTGGTAGGCTAATTTTTAGGTTGGTAGAGGATGATTCTATACTTCTCACTAACAAAGGCTTTGCACCTTCGTTGGTAATTTTAAACTTGAAAGTCGGCTTACTTTGTAAAGATTCGCCTTCCAATTTAACATATTGTTTATCAAGTTTTAGTCTTGGTGCTTTAGGGTCGTTATTCTCTTCAACCGAAAAAATATCTTTTCTTAATAGACTTGTACTGAGGTAGAAAGTTGTATCGGGAGTAACAATTCCCACACTGTCTCTAACGTATCCCCATTTTTCAATTTTGCTACCATACAACTTAAATGTGATGTTTTTTTCTAACTGCGGGTCAATTTCAAACTGCTTTTCTGAAACTGAAATGTATTTTGGCGTAATGATATTGAGTATTTTGATGCTGCTATCAAAAAGCCCATTTCCAAACAACATGGTTTGCTCAGCATTTCCTTTCAAACCAACATTTTCGAAAAAGATATGGCTATTCTTTAAGAGATATTTTTCTTTAATATTGTAAGGATACAAATCCACTAGGGTGGGAGGGGGAGTTGTAGCTTCGCCTGAAATCATGAGGTAAAATACATTATCCCACATTGTGCTGTAAACAGCTATTGATTTTGTAAATGGTCCAGGCCTGCCCTCAGAATTATATTCAATGGTTAATGTTCTGGTTTCACCTGGATTTATTAAGCTGGTGTCGAAATCTGGAGTCGTACATCCACAGCTGGGTTCCATTCTGGTAATCAGGAAAGCAGTATCTGCGGTATTGGTGTACTTGAAAGTGGTTTTGTGTTTTTCTCCCACCGGGAAAGAACCGAAATCGTGGATTACTTTATCAAATTTGATCGGTCCAAATTCTTGCGCTTGCAGCTTCAAAGCCATCATCAAAAGAAAAATAAAAAATAATCTCATTTACGGCTAACGATCTTTTAGGTGATGAATTATATGGGTTTGAATGCTTCGAAAGCCTGAAGGCAATCGTAACAATAATGTAAACTTCTGCAAAGTGTTGGCCCGAAAGGCGATTTCATTGTTGTGTTTTCGCTGTTGCAATGCGGACAAGACGTTAGTTTCAACAAATCTAAATCGGGATTGCCAGCATGTTTTGGAGGAGGAGCTAAGCCGAAATTTTTGATGATTTCTCTCCCTTTTTCTGATATGCGATTGGTATCCCAAGCCACATCGAAATTGGTGCTCACCGTAACATCTTCAAAACCAAGGCTTTTAACGGCATCGCCAACTTGCTTCTCCATTAGTTTCAGGGCAGGACAACCAGAAAAAGTGGGGGTCATTTTAACTGAAACCGAATCACCACTTAAAATAACTTCTGTAATTACCCCAAGATCTACCACAGAAAGTACAGGAATTTCTGGGTCTTTAACTTGCTCAATGGCTTCCCAAATCTCTTTTTCGGTGATTGTATTTACCATTTCGCTGTTGGGTCAGTTGAAAATACTTCGTTCATTTCTGCTAAAAGTGGTGCTAAATGTTCTGAATGATAACCTTTTCTGCCACCAAGTACCGCATTATCCATGTTTAAAACAGGAACTGAGTATCCCCAATCGCTAAGTAAACTGTAGATATGTTGATACCAAATGGTTCGCATTACTTCCTCCGATGTTACCATTCCGGCTTCAACCAAGAGTTCTTCGCCTTCATAACTTTCGAACATGCCCAAGGCCAAAG
>DAIRTB010000309.1:0-3573 GCA_036804105.1 Bacteroidota bacterium
AAGGCCTGCCGATGCGCCAAGTGGTTTGGAAACATGCTTCTAAAAATGCAGCTGGTCCAATTGTTACGGCAATTTCAGGCTGGTTTGCCTCACTTCTTGCCGGAGCCGTTTTTGTGGAATACATATTCGCATGGAATGGAGTTGGCAAACTAACCGTAGATGCGCTGCTAAAATTCGATTTGCCAGTGGTAATGGGCGCTGTTTTATTTATGGCATCCGTTTTTATAGTGGTAAATATTTTGGTGGATTTAATCTACATGAAACTCGACCCAAAAGTTGTTTTTAAATGATGAAAACGGTTTATCTCGTAGGATTTATGGGCGCAGGCAAAACAACTTTTGGTAAAAATCTTGCCAAGAAGCTGGCCATTCCGTTTTACGATTTAGACCAACTCATTGTAGAAGGTGTTGGTTGCAGCCTGAACGATTATTTCCTCCTCCATGGAGAATCTAAGTTCAGAGAAGTGGAACGGGATTTTTTGCTTCGTACGAAAGATTTACCAACCTGCGTGCTTTCAACAGGTGGCGGAACTCCCTGTTTTTTCAACAATATGGAGTGGATGAATGCAAATGGCATTACCGTTTTCCTCTCCGTTTCTGAGGGAGTTTTGATGAACCGATTGCTAAAAAATCCGCATAAAAGACCTTTGCTAAAAGGCAAAAGCGAGGAAGAATTAAGGAATTTCATCAGCCAAATTTTACCTAGACGAACCAAATTTTACAACCAAGCACAAATGAGCTTCGATCCTATTTCTAAAAAAGTAGATGTTTTGGCTTTAGAACTGATGGCGGTGGGTACGCAGAATTTGTGAGAATTTAGTTAAATCCAAACATCTCCAATACCTCACGGGTTTAGATTTAAAGAGCGCTATATTTGCAAAATGCTTGCCATAGAAAACACCCTCATTTCAGAAGATATTTTAGAAAAAGAATTCGTTTGCAACCTTTTAAAATGTAAAGGAATTTGCTGCGAAGAGGGCGATATCGGCGCACCTTTAGAGGTTTCGGAAGTTGGCCTTTTAGAAGATCAGATTGAGGCCATCAAACCTTTTATGAACGAAATTGGTCTGAAAGTTTTAGCAGAACAAGGTTTCTACGAACTAGACGATGATGGCAATCCAGTAACCACCACCCACAATGGCAAGCAATGCGTTTTTGCAGTGAAGGAGCAAAACGGAATATGGGCATGTGGAATTGAGAATGCCCATAAAGCTGGCAAAACCGATTTCAAGAAACCGATTTCCTGTCATCTTTACCCAGTTCGTTTACAAGAATATACCGATTACACCGCTGTAAACTACGATCGCTGGGATATTTGTTCTCCTGCCTGCATCCACGGAAAAAACTTGGGTGTTCCCGTTTACAGTTTCCTTAAAGAGCCGCTCATCAGAAAATTTGGTGAGGAGTGGTTCGATCAACTTCATGCGTATTATCAACACACTAAATCATAACATTTTGCAAACTCCCATAGATTTCAACGTAAAACTTCTAGAAGCCATCTGCGTAACACCTGGCGCACCAGGAAGAGAAGAAAAGATCAGAAACCTAGTTGCTGCAGAAATTAAGCCCTTTGTTGATGAGCTTTCTACCGACAACATGGGCAACCTCATTGCCGTAAAAAAAGGTAGAGATCCAAAGAAAGTTATGGTTGCGGCTCACTTAGATGAAATCGGTTTTATGGTTACCCATATTGATGATAAGGGTTTCTTGAATTTCCATACCTTGGGTGGATTCGACCCGAAAACGCTTACAGCTCAACGTGTTATTGTACATGGTCGGAAGGATTTAATTGGGGTGATGGGCGCAAAACCAATCCACGTTATGAGTCCAGAAGAGAAGAACAAGGTAGCTCAACTGAACGATTATTTCATCGATTTAGGTATGCCGAAAGAAGAAGTAGAAAAGTTTGTTCGAGCTGGCGATGTAGTAACCAGGGAGCGTGGTTTGGTTGAAATGGGCAATTGCATCAACTCGAAATCGCTCGATAATAGAATTTCCGTTTTTGTTTTGATTGAAACTCTTAGACGATTAGACATTCCCGCTTTCGATACTTACGCCGTTTTTACCGTACAGGAAGAAGTTGGCATTCGTGGCGCAAGTGTTGCAGCACATAGCATCAATCCAGATTTCGGAATTGCCTTAGACACCACCATCGCCTTCGATACACCTGGTGCAAAAGCCCACGAAAAAATTACAGAGTTGGGCAAAGGAACAGCCATTAAAATTATGGATGCCTCTGCAATTTGCGATTACAGAATGGTCAATTTCTTGAAACAAACCGCCGAGCGCAACAACATTACCTACCAAACAGAAATACTTACCGCTGGCGGAACAGACACCGCAGGATTACAAAGATTTGGCAAGCACGGCTCCATTTCTGGCGCAATCTCCATTCCAACAAGACACATCCACCAGGTAATTGAAATGGTACACAAAGACGATGTCTTAAATTCTATTCGCTTGTTAACGCTTGCATTAGAGGAGATAGATAGGTTTGATTGGGTGCATGAGTAGGTGGGATTTCAAAAATGGGTTTTCAACCGAGTAAAAACCCAATGGAATATACACAGGCTGATAACAACTGACCTTTTTCCTACAAATTTACCTTAAAACTTATTGGCGCACATTCCTTCAGGAATTGAATTAGATCGTCCAGTTTATTTTCCTTTTTAATAGAATACAGGGATAACTTGTCTTTCTTATTGGTTTTAGTAGTGATTCTCAATATGGTAACATTTCTAGTTGAGGCGTAAAGGCAATAGAGGCCAAGCAAAAAGGGTATTAAGGGTATAAGCAGTTCTTCAATATAAATTCTTTGGGTTTTTTCATCATTAAGCACACTGTAGAGTACTGCTGAATAATAAATTGAAAAGGAGGTAAGGGCAATTCCAAAAATTAAAATAACCAACCAATTTTTCAGCTCTTTTCCCTTTTCAACAATTAAAGAATCAATCTCTGAAAAAGGGTAGGTTTTATAATTAAAGCGACTTCTCAGTAAATGAATGCCTGTTTCTGAAAGTCCAAAGTCTCTTGTTTCAAAATTATAGGTTGCCATATTTGTAGTAATGAATTGCTAGATTTTGTTGTGAAAATAACATAAATCCTTAAAAAGGCTTATCTAAACTTTGATATTCCATAAGCATTTTAGCCACATGTAAATCTATAATAAGTGTAAGTTTAGGCTCAGCCAATAGTTGGTTTATACAAACCCAACGGTTAGAAATGGGTTCTACATCGTTAATGTCTAAGTTAAATGGGGTTGTGGTTGCTGTCTTTATTTGATTTTTTTGATCAATTTGGTGTGTGTAGTAAACACTTATCACTTGCACATTTTCAGAGAAAGCCGATTGTACAAAGAAATCTGTGGTGTAAAAATGTTGCCATTCTTTTATTTCAATACCTAATTCTTCAGATATTTCTCTACTGAGGCCTTCTTTTAGCCCTTCACCCCATTCAAGTCCACCACCTGGGAATTTGGTAATGTATCGGCCAAATATGTACTCGTCTGAAACCAAAACATCACCTGCGCAAATCAGTAATGCATAAGCTCGGACTGTAAATCGTTTATTTTCCA
>DAIRTB010000310.1:0-3559 GCA_036804105.1 Bacteroidota bacterium
ATGATGTAAACTTCTGGGTGACCTAAGAACCAGAATAAGTGTTGATATAAAATTGAGCTACCACCAGTTTGGGCTAATGCGCCAGCTCCGATGTTAATTTCATTTAGGTAAAATGCGGTTCCGAAACTTCTATCAAATACCAATAATAAAGCTCCTGAGAGTAAAACTGGGAAAGACAATACACCTAAGATTGCAGTACAAAGGAAAGCCCATATGGTTAACGGCATTCTCGTCATGTGCATACCAGGAGTACGCATGTTGATAATGGTTGCGATGTAATTTAATGAACCCATTAATGAAGATGCAATGAATAAGGTCATCGAAATCAACCAAAGCGTCATACCCAAACCAGAACCTGCCATTGCTTGAGGTAGCGCAGATAAAGGTGGATAAACCGTCCAACCAGCAGCTGCAGGGCCAGATTCAATAAATAAAGAGGCCAACATTACCACCGCTGAAAGGAAGAAAATCCAGAACGACAACATATTGATAAATGGCGAAGCCATATCTCTTACTCCTAATTGAAGGGGAATAAGTAAGTTGGAGAATGTACCGCTTAATGCTGCGGTTAGTACAAAAAATACCATGATGGTACCGTGCATGGTTACCAAAGCCAAGTAGAAACTTGGATCTAATTTTCCATCCTTACCCCAATCTCCAATTATAGACTGAAGCCACATAAAGCGCTCATCTGGCCAGCCCAATTGCAACCTAAACAAAAGTGAAAGCAACATGCCCACGATAGCCATTACAATACCAGAAATTAAGTATTGTTTAGCGATCATTTTGTGATCCATTGAAAAGATGTACTTCGTTATGAAGGTCTCTTTGTGGTGGTGTTCTTCGTGATTACCCATTTTGGTTATTATTTTTTGTTTTTATTAATTGTTGATTAATTGAGCTACAGCTGGCTCAGCAGTTTTAAAATATGTTTTCTGAGTATTAACCCATTCAGCATAAACCTCTTCAGATACTACTGTAATTTTCATGCGCATGTTAAAGTGAGCTGCACCACAGATTTTGTTGCAAGCCAATTCATAGTTGAAATCTGGATTTCCAGTTTTCTTACGCATTTCTTCAGTAGTGATAGTTGGCACGAAATGGAATTGGGTTGGCATACCTGGTACAACATTCATTTGAACCCTGAAATGCGGCATGTAAGCAGAGTGGATTACATCTTTCGCTCTGAATTTAAACAAAACGGCTCTATTAACTGGCAATACCAATTCTTGAGTCATTTTATCATCTGCGCTAAATTTATCGGCTTCATCTAAGCCTAATTTATTGCTAGTGGTAATCTTTCTGTAATCAGAACTTCCCAAAACACCATCAGCACCTGGATATCTTGCAATCCATCCGAATTGGTAAGCAAATAATTCAACAACTTCGGCATCCTCTGCTGGTTCTGTTTGTGTAATGTCTTTCCAAACATTAAAACCATAAAGAACTAGGGTGGCTAAAACAATAGCAGGAACAACTGTCCAGAATATTTCTAGCTTCATGTTATCATGAAAGAAAAATGCTCTTCTACCTTTTTGATGGCGATAGATAAATGAATACACAAAAAGTAAAATGTGGGTTAAAATAAACACCGCCATGGTAATGTAAACGGTAATCATTAGAAGCTCGTCTGTAATCACACCATGAATTGAAGCTGCTTCAGGCAATAAGTCTTTTGTGAATGCAATAAAGTTATAAGCAACAAAGCCAAAGAAAAGAACCATAAAAACAAGCATTAAACCAGCATTGGTATTATTCCAATGTATAAAAAGCTTTCCTTTGGTTTTTAGATAAGTCTGTAATATTCTAGCTGCGAACAAGAAAGCGATAAGTAAAAGTACAATTATAAGCGTGAATACAACATAAGCGGCAGTTGATGGTTTTACAGCACTTGCAGCACCTCCACCATCAGTACCAGCGGTAGCAGCTGGAGCTTTTGCCCCTTCTTCTTTAATATAAGCAAGAACTGCTTTGATCTCTTCGTCAGACCAATCGTAAGCTGGCATAACTAGATTGTTATATTCTGTTGCTATTTTAACTGCTTCAGCATCGCCTGAAGCAATCATGGCTTGGCTGTTTCTAATCCATTTAATCAACCACTCTTCCGAATGACGGTTTTCTACACCACCTAAAGCTGGACCAACCAACTTTTCATTAATTTTATGACAAGCGGCACAGTTCTGACTGTACAAGGCAGCACCATCGGGCGCAGCATTGGCTGTATTCAATAAGAAAAAACCGATTACCGTTAATACCCGAAAGGTATGCCTAACTAGCTCGCTGAAATGTGGAATTTTAATTTTCATCACCTTTTATTTGCTGTTCGCTTTTTGAGTTTATTTACAATTTGCAAAAATAACCATAGAAAACAATCAGTCTTACTTTTTTATACCTTTTGTACTTAATTTTCAATCAAGCCTTGTTAAAAGAAACTATTTAGACATCATCTAAATAAATTTAGCTTGTAATAACTACAAATTAGCCTTAAAATATGTTTTAAAATTAAATGAAAATAGTTTAGAAAAGATTGATGAGCTCAAAAAATCTCGAAAAAAATAAATCCCAGTTTAAACATAAATTTTCACTTAATAAAGGTGTTTTTTATTTTCCTTTGGGGATGAAAAGTATCGCTACCTACCTATTGCTGCTCACCACGCTCTTTTCATGCCAAGAGCAACATAAATCGGCTAACAATTATACCAATTTATCTGAAAATATATCGCTTGGCGATAGCTTAAGTATGAAAGCCCAAAAAGCACTCATTAGCACCTTAACTCAGGCAATTTCGGATGGTGGTTTTGTAAATGGGGTTAGCTATTGCAACGAAAATGCAAATAAGATTAACACCAACCTTGAAAAAACGCATAAAGTAAAAATTGAACGGGTTTCTAATAAGAATCGGAATCCGCAAAATGCTTTACTTTCTACAGAAGACAAACAGGCATTTGAAAAATTCAGCCAAGACTCTACTGTTCAAAAACATTTTATGCAACTTGAAGACGGAAGTTCTGTGTATTACAAACCTATAAAAATTGGGATGCCAACTTGTTTAAAATGCCATGGAAATGAGCAAGAACTTGATGAAGCAGCCTTTCAAAAAATCAAAACACTTTACCCAGAAGACAAAGCAATCAATTATTCAATGGGCGAATTAAGAGGCATGTGGAAAATTAGTTTTCAGAAGCCTTAATTACCCCAAAATGATTTTCCAGCAGGCATTAAATCATCTACAGAAATAAAATCCTTTTTTGGCTACCAATCTTCGTAGGGTCGACCCTCGTGGTTGTCCTGGTTTCGCACTAAACTTAAGCTCCGCAAGATTTTCTAACCCTCAGGTTCAGCAACTCTACACCAAGGGAGAACGCCATACCGAAATACAAATAGCCTTTTGGCACATGAACGTGGAATGCTTCCACAATCAGCATAAACCCAATCATCAATAAAAAAGAAAGTGCCAGTATTTTTATGGTTGGGTTGTTGTTAACGAAATTGGAGATTTTCCCCGCAAAAAGTAGCATCACAATCATAGAAATTACCACAGCCAAAACCATGATAATGA
>DAIRTB010000311.1:0-3541 GCA_036804105.1 Bacteroidota bacterium
CCTAATTTATGTATTTACCTTTACTACTGCTGTTAAAGCTCCTTATGGCTCATATTATGGGCGATTTCGTTTTCCAAACCAAAACCATGGTTGCACAGAAATTTTGGGTTGGTAAACCATCTAACGCTTTTCTTTTACATATTGCTATTCATGGTTTTTTAAGTTGGATAGCATTAGGCTTTTGGGGATATCCATCGGCAATTATTATTTTGGTTACCCATTTTCTAATCGACTGGTGGAAAATAAAACAGCCTGCCACTTTAAAGTACTTTGTTATTGATCAGCTACTTCACTTGCTTGTAATTCTTATTATTTGGCTTTTCTATCTTGATCCTGCCCAACTTTTAATTCCACTATCAGACCCCTTGTTGCTTGCTAGAATACTCATTGTAAGTATGGCATTTCTAGTAGTAATATATCCAGCTAACTTTATTATTTCATTAACAACAGCAGAATGGAGAAAGGAAATTACCAAAGACAGCGAAGAAAGCTCTGCCGAAGGTCTAAATAAAGCCGGAAGAATTATTGGAATACTAGAACGATGCTTAATTGTTTCTTTCGTAATGCTCTCACAATTTTCAGCCATTGGTTTCCTAGTAGCAGCGAAATCCATCCTCAGGTTTAACGATCGAGACGAGCAAAAAACTAGAAAGTGGACAGAATACATTCTTATCGGCACTTTTTTAAGTTTGTTAGTAGCCATTACGGTTGGATTAATTGCCAGAGAATTGTTGATTTACATAAAACAGTAAAATCTCCTAAACTAACTCTTTATTCAAGCAGCATAAAGATGATTTTTACCCATTTTTTAGGGCAATCATAATTAAGGTGCAGGTTTTTGACTCCGAAATCCTGCTATCAGACTGTCTTCCTCAGCTGCTTCTTTAATGGGAATTACCCGATCACTAACAGAATTGGGAATGGTCATGGAAAGTACATAATGTGCAATTTTCCAAGTGCCATTTTCTTGAATTGCAACTCCAGAACCTCTACAGATTTTCATTTGGGTGTCCAGAAGTTCGTCGAAC
This sequence comes from Bacteroidota bacterium, assembly GCA_036804105.1. GTDB lineage: Bacteria > Bacteroidota > Bacteroidia > UBA7662 > DAIRTB01 > DAIRTB01. The sequence goes on from DAIRTB010000311.1 coordinate 1,029, forward strand.
CAGACAACTTCACCACTATCGGAAACAAAAAGATTGCGTTCTAAAACAGAGAAATTCCAAGCTTTTCCTCTATCGAAATAGGGCTTAGACCAAACCATAAATTCTGACTTGATCCAATTTTCAGTGGCATCTGTACCTATAAAAACCCCATTATCTGCGAAGCAATTAAAGTAATTTTCAAAATCAGCTGCCGCTGCCGTTTTGTGGAAATTGGTTAGCAGAGTATCTACTTGAGCTTTTATATTAGTATCAGAAGATTTATTTGTTTCGATTTTATTGATGTCTTTCTTTTCAGAACAAGCCATTATAAAAACTGAAGAAGCAAAAAAGAGCAAAAAGAATGCTTGATATTTCATGATTTTTTTTGAGCAAGTTAAAAAAATTCTTGCTGTTACTTGCACAAACACCATCCATAAAAAATAAAAAAACCTACCAAAAAGGTAGGTTTTGTGACCCCAGCGGGATTCGAACCCACATCAAAAGAACCGGAATCTTCCATTCTATCCATTAAACTATGGGGCCAGAATTGGAATTGCAAAAATAGTACTATTTTAATACTTCGGTTCGCTTAATTCAGAGTTTGATCAAATTCATAATGAATGAGCACCTTACCGTTTTACGATTTTGTGCTTACTTGTTCCATTTGTTTGAGACACTTCAAGAAAGTATACTCCTGCAGGAAGCGCACTTAAGTCAATTTGAGATATTCCGATGGTTTGCATTATTCTTCTTCCAGTAACATCAAACAAGCTTAGTTCGTGGATATGAGAAGCATCCAATCCTTCAATTATTGCCAAATCATTTGTTGGGTTTGGATAAATTTTAAGGGTCTGCTTTTTTGTTTCCTGAACACCAACACTAAAAACGTTGATTATATAATATGCTCCACCAGTGGTGACACAGCCATTTGAATCCGTAACGGTTACTTGATAGGCAATGTCATATTCAGGTTTTGCCCAAAAGCCACTGTATAATGTAGAATCACTTAATCCATGTGTTGGAGACCAGAGAAAAGTGCTCCCTACTCCTCCAAAAACATTCGCACCTTGATTTAAGAACACAGAATCTCCCCGAGTTATGTTGTAAACAAATTGCCCAAGATGAATTCCGAAGTTAGAGGTAGTAATGGTACAGGTATCAAAACTTGTACAATTTAACGCATCAGTAACCTTTAAATAAAACTTTACAGAATCTTCTATATTTAAGTAAGTTAAGGTAGGATTTGCAGAAGTTGTGTCGTCCAAAATATTAGAGGCATACAAGTTAGGCAAAGTAATTGCTCCAAAACTTATGGGATTAATACTCCAAGTATAACTGTACGGCGGGGTACCAAAAGATGCGGTTGGTGCACCGCCCAACTGAACCGACATGCTTGAATTACAGCGATGCTGATCTGAACCTGCATCTGCAACACATTGTGCATTAATATTTTGCATGCTCAGTATTGTTGCAAAAATTAGTAAATAGTTTTTCATAGTCTTTGGTTTACGGTTTTCTAATTGTTCTTGAAATTTTGAGTTATGGCTTAATTTCCTTTGGAAAAATAAACGATTAATGATTAATAATTAGCTTTTCAACTTTATGCCCATGAACCAACACAAAGTACATTCCTTTAGCAATTCCGCTAAGGTCTAATGTTTGGCTTGATTCTGATATAGAAAAAGTTTTAACCAATTTGCCACTGATGTCTCTTATGGATAAAAGTTGTGTTTTAGTAAAATCTTTTCCAAGATTAACACGAACGCTGTTTTTTGCAGGGTTAGGGTAGATTTCAATTGGTTTACCAAAATAGTTGGTGGCAACTGAGGAAATAAAACTGGTGTCGCAGTTTACAACTCCAGGTCGTTTATAAATTCCAATTGAGTCTTCAAAACAGCGCAATTCTATTGTTTCAGCATGCCACGCAAACCCCATTGTAGTAAGAATTTTACCTTTATGATACCCTGCCCCTTCAAAATCGCCCAATTTTTCTGCAACCTCAAACCTAGAAACATATTCAGGCACTACACCTATATTTGGAGGAATTGGAGCAATTAGTGCTAAATCATACTTGATAACTTTCGAAAAACTTCCATTTACTAAAACTTGATTAGTATCTACTACATAAGCACGAAATCTCGTAAGAATGTTGAAGTTTATTTGGTTTGGTAAAAATATATCAAAAGAATCTCCAGTGGAAACATTGAAATCGTATAAAAGAAAGAAGCTATCTAAACTGGTTTCATAACGAAAGACTCTACGATTATCCACATGATAAAAGAAAACTGAATCTATCCCAGTGAAACTGCTAAAAGCAAATTGGGTAAAAGGAGGCAATAAATTGAATTGTAATTTGGAGCATCTTCTATTTTGAATGAAGGTATCTGCCACTGAAACAACTTCATATGTTTCAGTTTGAGTAGGTGCGCCAGTTGGAATATAGCTAACTCCTAAGTAGGTCCACTTTGCGCCTACTGGAGCATAAGGTTGGCCTATTTGAGCTTTCATGGCTGTTATGGCCAAAAGAAAGAGTA
>DAIRTB010000312.1:0-247 GCA_036804105.1 Bacteroidota bacterium
TTAGATTAATAGCTTCTTACAATGAATACCAAACGCATGGCACCTTTAGAGGGGTTTTGAACAATAATAATATGGACTCTTTTAATATTATAATTATAGATATGAATTATTTTAATCGACCTGCGACCATTGATAGTACTTATAGTCTATGGTTTATTAATTTTCACAACAGAGGAGATACAATAACTTCAAAACGTGAATTTAGCCCCCCACTCGGTATTGATATGTATCGATATAACTCAAGAGG
>DAIRTB010000312.1:301-3532 GCA_036804105.1 Bacteroidota bacterium
CGTAAATGGCATTCTAGACTTTTTAGGCGATAGAGAATGGCATACTTTTAAAGGCAGAAAGGTAAACTAAATATGAAAAACTTTATTGCAATGAAAAACTTATGGTTAACAATATGGGTTTTTGTACTCTTTACCGCATGCTGTAAAGACGAAAAACCCTGCATGGACCCCAGCAACCCCGAATGCGAAAACTACGACCCTTGTTTTGGCAAAGAGCGCCCGAGTGCTAAGTTTATAATGGAGGAATCTGGTGGTGTTTTGGCAACAAAAGATATATGGTTTCAAGATAGTGTTTTTGCTGGATATATGGTTCGTTTCCGTTCTGAATTAACTGATATTAAATACAAACACACCTGGTATGTTGGCTCAGAAGTCTTTAAAACAGTATTAACCTCTGGAAGAGATTTTAGAAACGTTTCAAGGCCGAACTTCATAACCATTAGCCATGTAATTGAATACGAACCAGATTTAAGCTGTTTTCCTGATGATGACGGTAAAGATAGTGTGTCACAAACATTTCGCTTGATAGCATCATTTAATGATGAATTTCAAACTTACGGAACTTATAGAGGTGTTTTAAATAGCACCGTTGATTCCTTTGATGTTAGAATAATTTCAATGGATTTTAACGAGCAAGTTGCAAATTTTAATACTCATTATGGCAAATACTACATTAATTTACATAATCGTGGAGACACACTAACCGATGTTTTCGATGGGTTGTATAATGTTGAGTCAGCATTATTTAATCGAAATGGGGTATTTGGACCAAGTTTGGATGGAACTATAGAAGTATTTAATGATGGTACATTTGAGATGAATTACAAAGACCAAGGAAATCCAGTGACTGGTGATGGATTATGGCATACTTACAAGGGCAGAAAAATTAATTAACCATGAAAAACACAATATATATTTTCGCAATTTTCCATTTTATAGGAATTGCATTCAATTGCAATGCCCAATAACCCTGTATAAGGGATGTTTCCACCAACCCTAATAATCCATTTAACACAGAATGGCAAGCACTTTTCATGAATAATGGAACTGATCCAGGTAGTTTTATAAATACTGGTTTTAACTGGTATCACCAAGGTACTCAAATAATCATAAATAAACAAATCAACTCTTGGACTTTGCCCGCAGGTTTTCCTAATACTCTTGGTATGATGTGGCCTTTTCATCCAGATAATGGGCAGGCTACCTCCTATCTTCATAAAAATCCTTTAACTGGACAAGATTTAGAACCAGAAAAAATGGACTTTTACTGGGAAGATGGCTGGGAATTACTTTGGATGAATTTAGGTTTTCTCCCAAACGGTGACCCTATTAAACCCAAAAACCCCCTTGCTTGGAATACCAATATTGAAGAGCCTAAACCTACTAATGCACCATACTTTGTATTATATAATCGTTATCGAGGAACTTTAAGAGTATTTTTCAATGTTTGATGGGTTGAACAAAATCATGATGATGTAAGTGTGAATTTAAGATTTCCTATTGGAGAAAATAACAAGCTTTCAGGAATTTTACGACATGCTATAGGATTAGATCAAGCATTAGACAAAAAAACGGAAGTAACCTCGTTGATTACAAATCGTAGACAATCCAGACAAGATTTCGATGCCTGGCATGTTGCGGATTTTCAAATCGGTTATGATGCGTGTCAATGCCAAATTCCTACAAAAATGGTTCTTGAATTTACATATAATGAGGAATTGCAATTAGATTTAGAATTCCGTTCAATTAGTCTTGAAAAAGATATTAATAAGCTTTCCGAATACGAAAAAAACTTTCTTCAATTCCAAAAAAGTGATCCATCAACTAATGCAGTAAATGAACCAGCAAACGTAATTTATAAATCCTTAAACGGCATGTTGGAAGATTATAATAAAGCTTTGTCGAAATATAATGATGATTTGAGAGACTATAACACAACTTCTAATCTATTAAATAAAGAAATTGTTGATTTAATTATTGCTGCCTCAAGTGGTTATGCCGTAAGTTTGGCAGTTGGGCCCTTATACAAGCAAATTGAGGAAAATAAATTAGGAACAGAGATTCTGAAGGAGTTTTCAAAGCAATTAACAAGTTCAGGAAAAAAGATTTTAGCTGATGAATTTGATTTTTTGAATGTTGGTTTTGACTTAAAAAAAGATAAACCTACAAGACCTCAGGTTCCAGTTGCAACTTTTACAGAAGGAAGAATTATTGGTACACTTGGCAAGGAAGGGGTTACTACATCAACTGATTTATATTTACCTGGAACTATGCCTACTGCGCAACCAAACCCACAATTTATTACCTCAAGAAATTTTCCGGCTTATAACAATGTTCTAGGACTTTTTTCACTTTTAAATACACCAAAAATTCAGATACATACTAAATTTGGAGAAAATGGTTGACTCGATTGGTTTTTATGGAATGAATATAATCTTAACTCTCCAATTCCAGCAAACTGGCATGTAGAAAAGCCAAGTTTCTTCCCAAAACATTCTAATGAGGTCTCTTTACGATTAAAAGATGGACTTAAATATACTCTAAATCCAGCCCTTGATTGGGATATGCAAAAAACAAAATTGTATTTTGCATTTCAAATTGAATTCGAAATGCCTTATTTAACATTTGAAAACGCTGAATATATAAAAACTATTCTTTTAAAAAGAAGTAATAATTTCGAACTAGCTCATAGGCTTACATATGAAGGAGATAGAACAATAGTTGTTCTTACATCAAAATATTATAATATGAATGATGCAAAAAAAATACTTTTTGCATTAAATATGGAAAATGAACTCGAAATTGATCCTTTTGATTTAGAGTTCGATCCTTATTTATATGATCAATTAAGAATTTTTTTAAGCTTTGCGAAGCCCAATCTCAGTAGAATTAAACTTAAAATTGCTGGAGATTTTTATTTCAATCAACTTGGAAATGATGGAGAACAAGTAAATACATTTCAGGTTTTTACATACGACCTATTTAATTCAGCGAAAGACGAATCTTTAGAAACTGCAGTTATTGATGAAGGCGGAACAATAGAAACCAATACATTTTGGATCAATTACACCCCAGGTACAATTAAAATAGATGATGAAATTATAAGCCCAACCAACGCAATTGTAGATGAGGTTACAGCAAACGTAATTTATGTTCGAGCAGAAAACATCGATATTATCGGAACAGTGGGTGCGGCTCCTGGTTACACCATGGAATTTGTAGCCTTGAATT
>DAIRTB010000313.1:0-3523 GCA_036804105.1 Bacteroidota bacterium
TAATTTAGAAAATTTCCTTTTAAAAAAGCAGCATTAATTGCTGCTTTTTTTGTGGCCTAATTTTTAGAATAATTCTAGATAAGCGTTTTTTAGTTTTAATAAAAACCGAAAGTTTGGTGAGTCCGTAGGTGTGTTATTAAAGCAGAAATTATGAAGCGTTTTTTCATCATCACCGTACTTATTGCCTTTGTAGTGGTTATTTCAGGATTTGTTATTGCAAACCAAGTAAGGTCACTAAGTAATCCCAAACTATCAGATATTTCAATAAAAGCATTTCAATTAGAACAAGTTTTAACCGATAGCGATAGTCTAATCATTAAAAACTTGGTAAACGAAGTTGAAGGCTTACAGCTGGTTTCAGTAAATTGCTCAAAGCCCGTTATGAGTGTAGGTTTCCACGAAGAAATTATTTCTGAAGAAGAATTAACTGAAAATTTCAAAAGCTTTGGCTTCAATATTAAACCGGTAGTTTACGATTTAAGTAATAGCAAGCCATGCCCCGTAACGGGTGCAACTGGAGTTTTGCAAACAATATCAAATACTTTCAGATTTTAAATATTATATTATGAGAAAATTACTTTTTACTTTCGGATTATTTGGTCTAATGGCCGGATCCGCACTTTTTGTTTCTTCTTGCGGCGATAAAGAAGAAACCCCAGAGCCAGTAGCACCCGCAAGCTTGTACGACCGTTTAGGAAAAATTGAGGCAATTTCAGCAGTTATTGATCAATTTTTAACCAATGTGGTTGCAGATCAAACTTTGAGCTGTCCAACTTGCGATTTTGCGCCAACCATTGCTAGCCCAGCAAGAGTTAGATTGTTGAGATTAAACTTAATTGATCAAGTTTGTCAGGCAACAGGTGGTCCATGTATTTACAAAGGCTTGTCTATGCGTGATTCTCACCCACAAGGCAGCGTAACTGAAGCAGAATTTAATGCTTTAGTTGGTGCTTTAGTCGCTTCATTAAATCAATTTAATGTTCCTCAAAAAGAACAAGATGAGTTAATTGCCATTCTTGCAAGTCTTAAAGGTGATATTGTTTATTAATTAAGCTTACATTCATTTAGTTTTTTAAGTTGATTTCTGGTCTAAAACCAGTGGTGAAAAGGTCGCTCATTGTAGCGACCTTTTTTATTAATTATGCTTTTTCGTGCACAAAAACTAAATTTAATCTTTACCCAAAAACTCTACACAAATTTTTTCGCTCAAATAAGTACCATCTTTTTGTTGGAAACCCGTGTGGCCGCCTTTATTTGGATAGCTGAAATACAACATCGGGTTAGGGAAATCTGCAGGGTTTGGGTAACAAGCAGCAGGCAAAAATGGATCGTTCTTAGCGCTGAGAATTAGCGTGGGTATTGCAATATCCATCAAAAAGAATTTGGCACTGCATTTAGCATAATAATCTGCCGCATCCTTAAAACCATGCAATGGCCCAGTATAATAATTATCGAAACTCACAAAATCAATGCATTTTGGTAGGTGGGCAACATCTAGTTTATCCGGAAATATTGCTGCTTTTTGTAACACTTTCATCTTAAGCGTTTTGAGAAATCTACGCAGATAAACTTGGTTAAATCCACTAGAAAGATGAATTGCGCCCGCTGCTAAATCAAGAGGTACAGAAATGGCAACAGCTTTTGTAATCTGAGACGGAATTTGTTTTCCATTCTCACCTAAGTATTTCAAAACCAGATTTCCACCAAGGCTAAAGCCCACAAGATTTATTTTTTGGTAACCGATTTTTATCGCATATTCCACAACAGTTTGCAAATCGTACGTGGCCCCGCTGTGGTAGAAAATGGGTTGCTTATTCAGTTTCGATCCACAACCTCGATAGCTCCAAGCCAAAGCTGCAAATCCATTCTGAAGCAGTACATTCACCATTCCCAACATATAAGGGCGGTGGGCATTTCCTTCTAGACCATGACAAACAATTACCAAGGTCTCGGCATTTTGGTTAGGGTAGAGGTCGATTTCGAGAAAATCGCCATCAGGCGTATCTAAATTAATTTGCTGAAAATGAGCTGGTTTACCACTTTTTCTAAACAAACCAGGAATTATAGTTTGCGCATGACCGCCCAATTGCCACCAAGGCGCTGCAAGATTTGGATGGGTTATTTTCATATTATTTAAAAAAAATGAGCAATGAAATAAATTACAATTGCTAAATTAGTGTTCTCGTTATGAAAAAATCGTTAAGTTTAATACTATTCTTCCTTCTTTTGGTAAGATTTTCCTTTGCTCAAGACTGGGAAAAATGTGGTTATAATCAGCTAATGGAGCAGTTAAAAGCGAATCCAGAAGCATACAAAGCCTATTTAGAAAGCGAAAATGCATTTGCTCAATATCTTAAATCTACAGAGAACGCCAACCAAAGAACGCAGGAAGATATTATCCTAATCCCTGTTGTGGTTCACGTAATGCATTTGCCATCTCACCCGGTGGGAACATCCTCCAATATATCTGATGCACAGATTCTTTCTCAAATTGAAGTATTGAACGAAGATTTTGCTAAACTTTTTGGAACAAGAGGTTATAATACCAATCCTGTGGGTGCAGATACCAAAATTCAGTTTTGTTTAGCGACTAAAGATCCGCAAGGAAACCCCACAAATGGCATAGTCCGTTTTCCTTATGCACAGTCTATGAATTCGAGCAGCAATAACAATGGCGCTGCTATGAAAACTTTAAGTATTTGGAATCCAGATAAATACTTAAATATGTGGGTGCCCGGTGCTATAAATGGAAACGTTTTAGGTTACGCCACTTTTCCAGGCATGGTAACTAATCCAAGTACCAGAAATCAGATAGATGGCGTAGTAATTGGTGCTAGATATTTTGGAAGTAGGCAAAAACAGCCTGTTGGGCAGAATTTTAATCTTGACAATACTTTTGCTTTTGGCAGAACTGCCACTCACGAAGTAGGCCATTATCTAAACCTAATTCACCTTTGGGGCGATGGTGGTTGTAATGTGGATGATGAGGTGCAAGACACCCCAAATTGCTCTGGAGCAAGTTTTGGATGCCCAAATCCAAGACCAAATTCTTGTGGAAGCCCTCGCATGTTCGAAAACTATATGGATTACTCAGACGATGGATGTATGAATATTTTCACCATCGGACAAAAAGATAGAATGCGTGCTGCTTTAAACGCTTTTTCGTTTAGAAGAGCATTATATCAGCCTGCAAATCTTGCTTTTGTTGGCTGTATTAGCATCTTCCCTGATTCTTTGGGCATTACTGCTGGCGATAATCAAACTGGTTTTATTAGCACTACGGCTGCAAATCTTCAAACTAGAATTTATGCGAACGATTCTCTTAAAACTCCTTTTGAAGGAGTGGCTGTAAGATTTCGATTGGTGCAGCAACCTTCAGGCGCCAATATTAGGTTAGATACCACCATTTTTAGCAATGCTCAAGGATTTGCCTCTGTTCCTTTTACATTCGATCGCTTTACTGGCGAATACCGTGTGGAGGTAAGCGCTCCAGTTCGTGCTGGAACTCCAGATACTTTCGATT
>DAIRTB010000314.1:0-3519 GCA_036804105.1 Bacteroidota bacterium
AAGAATTGAAATCGTACAAAAAATACAAGGATATGGTAGCTTTGTCTAAATCTGCTATGGAATCTTCTTACTATGAGGGGGAGGTTAAAGGAGAGGAAAAGGGCGAAAGGAAAGGTATCACTAAAGCAATAATAGGTGCCTTCAAAAAGGGGTACTCAATTAATGATATTTCAGAAATTGTTTCTCTATCAGAATCTGAGATTATTGAGATTTTAAAAGCGAATGAGTTAATTTGAAGATTTGCTCCCTAACCTAGATCGCTATCTTTGTTGGGATGAAGACAACCGCCTCACTAACTTAACCCCCCCCGTTACATTTCCGTTTTGCAGAACCAATTTGTAACGGGGCAGAATATTTGGTTTGGTTACATTTACGTTTTGCAAAACCATTTTGTAACCTAAACTTTTAAGAGAGGCTTTGGTTGTTTAAGAAAAAGCTCCAATTTTTTATTAGCTTAATTCAGTTTTTTCTAACTCCCTGCATCAATTATTATCTTGAGCGGAATTAGCAATCCAGCAACTGCACTTTGGGAGAATTTAGCCTTTTGAAGGTTGTTTTTGGTTGGGTCGATAATAAAATTTACTGAATGCCTTAAATCTGCATTTTTTAGGATGGTTTGATCGAAAAGAGCGCCTTCAAGATTGCAGTTAGAAATGTTGGCTTCAGTTAAATCTGTCTCCTGAAAATCTACTTCTTTAAGGTCGCAGTTAAGGAATTGAATTTTCTTCAGCTTCATCTTATAGAAAGAAGATTGCCCTAGATTACAGCCATCAAAATCAACAGAAAATCCAAAAGGATTGCAGTTTTCGAAACGTATCCCCAACATTTTGCAGTTGGTAAATTTTACATTCATCAAACTGGTCTGCTTAAAAATTACCAAGCTGAGGTTGCAATCTTTAAAATGGCAATCTATAAACTTAAAATTTGCTAGGTTAGCATGGGTAAAATCGCAGCTTGAGAAAGTGCAATTATCGTATTCTGCTGTTTTGAGATTGAGGAAGGGTGTTTTTTGGAATGTTTGTTCGGAAATCACACACTAAAAATAGGCTAAAAAAATTTTTAATAAAGTTAAAGATTGTTTTTAAGTATTTCGTTTTTCTAGTTCAAAGAGTGCTTTAAAAATTCCTTATTAGAGCGTAGTTGTTTAGAGATTATTTGTGGTTTTGATGTTTCCGTTTTATATTGTAATACAATTAGATTCTTAATTTTGAAAGCATACATTTTTTACGTTTTACCATCAAATAAACAGCGGTTTATAAATTTATTTATTTATCACTTTAATTTTGAATGCCACCAACCTTGTTTGACAGAAATAAAAGAGTAATCTTGTTGTTAATGCATGTTTTCCATAATTTAAAGAATAATATTAAATTTATGTTAATTATTTCACCCTTTTTAGAATCAAGATGAATCGAATAATGCAACTTTTTATCGATAGAAAAGTACTTGTTAGGTCTTTTTTATGCACTTTGTTTTTTTTATTGACTTGTTTATACGTTAGAGCCCAACCTGGCGCAAACGATCCAATTTTCAATTCTTCAGACATCGGTTATGGTTTTGGCGATGGCATTAGAATTGTAAATTCTTCCGTTATAAGGATAAAAGCTACGGCTGTTCAACCAAATGGTAAAATAATTGTTGGGGGAATATTTTCAACTTATAATGGTGTTAAAGTAACTAGTTTGGTTCGCTTAAATCCAAATGGCACCTTAGACTCAACTTTTTACCTTGGAAAAATTGAATTAAGCTCAGGATCTAGCGTAACAGTAGAAGATATTCGTTTACAGGCTGATGGAAAAATAATAATTGCAGGAAGGTTTACCTCTTTTGACAGTTTGTCTACCAACAATATATTGAGATTAAATAGTGATGGCACTTTAGATACTACTTTTAGTTTAGGTAGTGGAGCTAATAATTTTATAAACGCATTTAGAATTCAACCAGACGGTAAAATTGTAATAGTTGGAGTTTTTTCACAAGTAAATGGCATCAACAGAAATAGAATAGCTAGGTTAAATCAAAATGGATCTTTAGACTTGTCTTTTGTAGTGGGTTCAGGTGCAAATGATATAATTCTTGAAATGGAATTGCAAGCTGATGGTAAAATTTATATTGGAGGATTTTTCACCTCTTATGCTGGAATAACAAAAAATAGAATTGCTCGTATAGACAGTACTGGTGCTTTAGATTTATCCTTTAATCCTGGTTCAGCCGCTGACGGTTCTGTAAATGCAATTGCTATTCAAAATGATGGAAGAATTTTAATTGGCGGAAGTTTTACCACATTTAATACACTGCCGGTAATCAGACTTACAAGGTTATTACCAAATGGTAATGTTGACCCTACTTTTTCTGCTGGTTTGGGTCCAGGAGGTACGGTAAGCAGTTTGCTAATTCAACCCGACGGTAAAATATTAGTTGGTGGAGCTTTTTCAACTTACGATAGTTTTCCATTGCTTAGGTTTATTAGGGTACTTCCAAATGGAGTACTAGACCCTACTTTTAATTCACCGACTGATATTGATTCGGGCATTGAAAAAATAGACACCCTGAACAATGGAGAAATCCTGTTAGCAGGGAATTTCAGGAGGTTTGAAAGGGAAATAAAATTCCACATTGTAATATTAGACTCAAATGGAAATTTAGATAGATCTTTTAATTCTGGTACAGGGCTAAACGATGTAGTTAATGCAACTGCCATTCAACCAGATGGAAGAATATTAGTTGCAGGAAATTTTTCATCTTTTAATGGCGAAAGAAGAATAAAAATTGCAAGATTATTGCCTAATGGAAGCCTTGACACTACATTTAATCCACAATTAGGAGCAGACTTTACTATTTTAACAATGGCCTTACAAAGTAATGGAAAAATATTAGTGGGGGGCTCTTTTACCACCTTTAATGGAATACCAAGATCAAGAATAGCTAGGCTAAATGCCGATGGAAGCTTAGATTTAACCTTCGATCCTGGACTTGGCTTTCAAGGATCCAGCAACGTTGCAGTTCATTCCATCACTTTGCAAAGCGATGGTAAAATAATTGTTGGTGGACTATTTACTTCCTACAATACTGTACCAGCAAATTCTATCATTAGATTGTTTACAGATGGAACACCAGATGGTACCTTCAATTTGGGTACAGGGACTAATGGAATTATTTTAGCATTAAAAACCCAAATCGATAATAAAATTCTTGTTGGTGGCTTATTCACAACCTATAATGGTACATCAAGGAATCGATTGCTCAGATTGAATGCCAATGGCACACTGGATCAATCTTTTCAATATACAACTGGTGCTAATGACAGTGTGCTGGCAATAACTTTGCAGCCAGATGGAAAAATAGTTGTTGCTGGAGCTTTTAATATTATAAACTCATCATCAAGAAATAGAATTGCTAGGCTAAATACCGATGGAACAATTGATGGAATCTTTAACCCCTCAATTGGGCCAAGCCAATCGATAAACGCAATTACCATGGAAGCTGATGGTAAAATATTAATTGGCGGAAGTTTTTCGA
>DAIRTB010000315.1:0-3501 GCA_036804105.1 Bacteroidota bacterium
ATGGCCCCGCCCTTGGACGGCATTTGGGCCACAGCGCCTTATTTGCACAATGGAAGCTTACACAATTTAGATGAGGTGATTGAATTTTATGCAAATCCAACTCCAGAAATGGTTGTTCTAGGATTGAAACCATTTAAGTTGCAAGAATCTGAGGCAAATGCGCTAAAAGAATTTCTAAAAAGCCTCACAGATAGTGCTTTCATTGAAAAAGAAAAGCATAATTTTGAGCTGAATTTCAACCTAAACTAAACCAAAGCACCTGTTTTTGTCGTTACGCTAGTAACTCATGAGCCAAAATTGCTAAAATATCATGCTAAAAAAATTTCTCTTAATCTTTACGATTGTAATAGTTGTGCTTATTGGAGCCGCAATTGCAATACCTTATTTATTTAAAGATCAAATTAAATCCGCTGCATTAAAAGCTATTAACGAAGAACTTACGGCTGAAATAGCATTGGAAGATGTTGGCATCAGCATTTTCAAAAGTTTCCCAAGACTTAATGTTGCATTAGAAGGTTTGAAAATTACCAACAAAGCTCCCTTCGAAGGATTAGAGTTAGCTAACATAGGCAGCTTAAGTTTTTCTTTAAACATTGTGGATTTAATAAAAGGTAATCCACCAGAAATATCTTCTTTTCATTTAGATAATGCTAAACTTCATGTAGTAGTTTTAGAAAACGGTATCGCCAATTACGATATCATGAAAGCCGATACGTCTGCTACGGTTGAAGATACTTCAGAAACTGCATTTAGTTTATCGCTCAAAAAATATCAATTCACCAATACCGATCTTATTTACGACGATAGAAGCTTGGGCTTTTACACCAAACTTCAGAACTTGAATCATAGCGGATCTGGAGATTTTACCCAAGATGCCTTTACGCTGCTTACAGACACAGAAATTGAAAAACTAACAGTTGCTTATGCTGGCGTTGCTTATTTAAGTAAGGTGAATACCCGTTTAAGCGCTCCTATTTCCATCAATATGGAAAAAATGCGCTTTGAATTTAAAGAGAACGAACTTTGGTTGAACGACCTTAACCTAAATTTCTCGGCAGCTATAGAAATGCCAGCAGACGATATTGATATGGAAATCAAATTCGATGCGCCAAAGTCTGATTTTAAAGTCTTGCTCTCTGTTATGCCGGCGCTTTACACCAACGATTTCGAAAAACTAAACGCTACAGGGAAATTCGCATTAAATGGCGTTGTGAAAGGTACTTATAACGAAACTACCATGCCAGGCTTCAATATCAACTTAAAAGTAGATAATGGTAATTTCAAATATCCCGACATGCCAGCAGATGTTAAAGCCATCAATTTAGATTTACATGCCGAAAATCCAAATGGAAACCCTGATGCAACTTTCATTGATCTAAAAAAATTCAACATGCTATTTGCTGGGAATCCAATAACAGCAAATTTCTTTTTGAAAACTCCTGTGTCAGACCCAAATTTCGATTTAGGTGTAGTTGGGAAATTAGACCTTAGAGCCATAAAATCGATTTACAAATCTGAATATACAGACAAGGTTACTGGAATTGTTGATGCCAATTTCAAAGCAAAAGGATTAATGTCTATGATTGATGCTGGCAGATACAACGATGTTGTGATGAGCGGAACTCTGCTTGCAGATCAAGTAGTAATTCCGATGGATGATATGCCGGGTCCGGTGCAAATTCCAGTTATGGATTTGCGATTCGACCCAAAAACCATTGCGGTGAATAATTTTAGCTTGATAATTGGCACTACAGATTTACAAGCCAATGGCAGCATTCAAAATCTTCTGCAATACCTTTTTAGAGACGAAATGCTTACAGGTAATTTTTACCTAAAATCTAGCAGATTAAATTTAAACGAGCTTATGGCAATTGGCGGTGATGAAGATGAAACTGAACAAGCAGCGGACACAACCGCAATAACCGCATTCGATATTCCTAGGAATATCGATTTCACCTTGGTTTCCTTATTTGAATCGGTTGATTACGAAAATCTGAATCCACAGAATGTTAGAGGTATTTTAAGTCTTAGTGCTGGCAAGCTCGCTTTCGAAGGAGTTAATTTAGATCTTTTAGGGGGAAGTGTTCTAGCAAGCGGTTTTTACGACAGTGCAATCCCTAAAAACCCAGAGGTAGATTTACAGATAAGTTTAGAAAATTTCGATGTTCAAGAAACCATTACAAATTTCGAAGCTTTCGAAAAAATGGCGCCCATCTTGAAATACATTTCTGGTGCTTACACAACTGGTTTTTCGGTAAAAGGTAAACTGAACAACGATTTAAGTCCGGAGTTAAACACATTGAACGGAGGCGGAATTCTAAAACTAAAAAATGGTTCTTTTAGTGGATATCCAGCCATGGTAAATTTATCGAACACCTTGAAGATAAATCAGCTTAAGGCATTTAACATGGCTGATGTAAATCTTTCTTTTAGCTTCGAAAATGGAAGAATTTACGTTGCAGAATTTCCAGTTAACATTGGAGACATGAATTTAAAAGTTGCTGGTTCAAACGGATTTGATAAAACAATAGATTACAACATCGACTTGAAAACCCCTAGGTCTAAGTTTGGTGCAGCTAACCAAGCGTTAGATCAACTTATTGGTGTTGCAAGCAGCAAGCTAGGCGTTCCGGTTCAATTGGGCGATACAGTTGAAGTTAGAGTTAATTTAAGGGGCGATTTCTTGAATCCGAGCGTAAGTACAGATTTGAAACAGCAATCGATAAATGCTGGGAATACTATAAAAGACAAAATCAACTCAGAAATTGATGCTAAGAAAGCGGAGCTCGAGGCAAAAGCAAAAGCAGAAGCCGACAGACTTAAAAAGGAAGCTGAAGATAAGGTGAGGCAGGAGGCTGATAAGGTGCAGCAGCAGATTCAAAATCAGAAAAACGAGGCTGAACGAAAATTGAAAGAAGAACAAGAGCGACTTAAACAAGAAGCAGAGCGGAGAAAAAAAGAAGAGGAAGAGCGCTTAAAAGAGGAAGCTAGAAAAAAACTAAGAAATATTATTCCCAAATAGTTTGAACTAACAAATTAATTGCTACTTTTGCAACCCATAATTGCGGATGTGGCGAAATTGGTAGACGCATCAGACTTAGGATCTGACGCCGTGAGGTGTGGGGGTTCGAGTCCCTTCATCCGCACAAAAAGCTGGCTATTTAGCCAGCTTTTGTTTTTTAGCGATTTTTGATGTGGTAATGAGATGATATGCTAATGTGATGATGGGGAGTATCCGTTGGGGCAGTCAGTCAACAGTGTTAATGTCCCTATTGTGCTTAAAACCCATTAACCTCTTTGAGGTCTTTGCATAGATTCTTTGCGGTCTTTGCGTAAACCTTCGAGTAATTTGTGGTTAATCAATCATAGAGTGAAGCGAGATTTTATAAAAATCATCAAACAGATCTCCGTAAATCTGCGTGAGTTTTCTGCGTGAATCTGCGGGGAAAGAAAACCAATCCAAGAAAACCTGTTAAAGTAAAATCATGAGACATTACTATC
>DAIRTB010000316.1:0-3500 GCA_036804105.1 Bacteroidota bacterium
TTTTACCTTAGATTGGATTTGATTTTTCAGCTCCAATAATTGATATTCGGTATTGAGTTGTTCGAAAACCTGTTGAGTGCGTTTTTTTAGATCTGCTATTTCTAGTAAACCTTGTTTTACATCCACCTCAACATTTAAATTGCTGGCGATAAAATTCACCAAAAAAGCAGAAGACTCAATATTCTTCAATGCCAATGCCGCTTCAGAGGGGATATTTGGCGACATCTGAATCATCTGATAGGCCATATCCTTCAAAGAAGAAATTAAGGCATTAAATTCTTTATCGTTCTTTTTTGGTTGAATGTCTTTATCAGCAAAAACTTTTGCTTTAAAGTATGGATTTTCTTGGGTTAAATCGCCCAAACGAATACGTTGCCTTCCTTGTATAATAACCGTAGTATTTCCATCGGGCATACGCAACATTTTAAGGATGCGTGCTTGCGTACCAACTTTATTTAAATCGTCTATGCCTGGATCTTCAATATTTACATCCACTTGAGAAAAAACTCCGATAATTTTCTTTCCGCTATTGGCTTCCTTAATCAATTTTATAGACTTATCTCTGCCAACCGTAATTGGAATTACAACCCCAGGAAAAAGTACGGTGTTGCGAAGCGGTAAAATTGGCAGTATTTCTGGCAAAACATCGTCTTCGCCATTGGTTTCATTTTCTTCTATTGTGATGATCGGAATGTAGTCTGGATCTTCATCAATCATATTTTGATAGCCATATATATTATCAGATTTTTTCATAAAATGGTAAAAGTTGTTTAGCCAAGTTGTCAGCAACACGGCGGTATTTAAAGTTTCAATAAAGATGCCATAAAGTTGAAAATGGCTATTTTGTCACAATTTCGGCAATAACCTCAGGATAATGGATGTACTCCAGCTTGTGAATTTTGGCTGCTAAAGATTCTGGGGTATCTGTTTTATCAACTTGAACTAAAAACTGAGCGACAATCTGACCCTCATCATAATGCTCATTAACTTCGTGAATTGTGATACCGCTTATGGGTTCGTTTGCTTCTAAAACTGCTTCATGAACATGCATGCCATACATACCTTTGCCTCCAAATTTTGGTAATAACGCAGGGTGGAGATTAAAAATTTTGTTTGGGAAAGCAGTAAGCAGATTTTTTGGAATCAACCATAAAAATCCAGCCAAGAATATAAAATCTATTCCTTCAGATTTCAATTGATTGACTAAACCATCGGTATTAAAAAAAGAATTTTTGCCTACTAAAATTACTGGAACTTTCAAATTTCTTGCACGAGTTACCACCATTGCCTCGGGATTGTTGCAAACCACAAACGATACCTTAATGGTTTTGGAATTTTTAAAGAATTTGATAATTCGCTCTACATTTGTACCATTTCCAGATGCGAATAAGGCAATTTTTTTCATAATTTAGAGTCCAAATTCCGATTTAATTCTGGCAAAAAGTAGATCGGCGTTGTTAAGTTTATTGAGTTTATGTACTTCAACGGTAAAAATAATAAATTTACTTCCAGTATTTGGGTTAATTCTAAGGCCAGCAACTACCGAATTACCAGCATAAAGACTGGTTAAAAAAGTAGTATTATTTCTTTGAATGATGTCTGCACGATACCATGGGGTTGCACCAACCGTCAACTTAATTGGGCGGATTACAGAGGTAAAAGTTGAATTAGTTAATTGAGGAAGTCCAGTTGTTAAAGGAATTATCCTTGATGTATCGGTTAACAACCAACTAAAACCTACTGGTGCAGCATCTAAACTATCAATTGGCGAAAATTCGAAGGCAGAGACTTTTGGCAAGGTTGATCCAGATGTAAAAGCTGTAAGCATTAATTGCCCACCTTGGTTTAAAAAATCGTTGAGCGATGATTGTGCATATACCAACGATTGTTCCAAATCTGAACCATACCAAATAATTTGATCAAACATTCTGAAAATCAATTCTTGGGTTCTAGCATCTGGAGCCAACCTTGTAAAACGATTACCAGATTTTCTAAACAATTCTAGGTTATCGAAAGCTGGGAAATTGGCATTTGTTAATGCCGTGTTATAAAAATTATCAACACCTACAGGGTTATTTAAATAGGCATTAACTAGCAAAACCTTTCCAGCGGGTTGTTTTACGTAAACAGAATTTGATGCAACAAAGGGCGATTTTGCATCACTTAAATCTACAGCTCTTATGTACACAATATTGGTATCGTTTAACCTCATGCCCTGAATCTTATCTGCAAGCGCATTTCGGCTAGAACCTGGATAAACAAACGCACTTGTTACGGTTACGTTAAGGTTTTCTGCCTCAAGTGTAATTCCGCTCAAGGTTGGAGAAACAATAAAAGGAGTTGCATTTGTGTCGTTTAGAAAAACCTCAACATGTTTAAGATTTTGGGCTCCATCTAGGTCTAATACTGTCCAATTGTAACGAACTACCGGGAAACTCCAGTTTGGGTTACCTCCAGCAAGTGGATTACCACCATCTGGCACATAGGCAAATGAAATGGTTGGTGGCGTATTTTTTAAAGGCCAACGAATAGAAGCAGGGGTTGGATCTGCTAAATCTAAATTATCTATTGCTCGAACTGAGAACGGAAAATCGAATACACTAAGACCTGCTGGTATATTAAGATTAAATGTACTGTCGTTAGCTGCGGTAAAAATCCAAACTGTGTTATTGTTAATAAGGCTATCAAAAGTATATTCAAATCCTTTCACAAAACCATCTGGATCATCTCCCCACCATTTAATGTTTAACTGGGTTGAAAAACGATTGTCGTTGCTAATTGCCAATGTATCAACCACTAAATAAGTATTGGGTGCTTGATTTTCCAAACCATCGCCAGTGATATCGGTTTTTTTACAGCCTGAATTTATAAATAAAAAGCTAAAGAAGCCGATTAGAATTATCCGTAAAAATTTCATTATTCAAAACTAGTTACATTTTTTAAACCGAAACCAAAGTTTATTCAATTTCTATGTTAAGTTTTTTGCACACTAACATACAATTAACATTGGCTTAATCTAAACAGTACAGTTCATATAATAAATGGTGTTATTTTTACACCTAAATAATTTATCAATACGATTGAAAACAATTACAATGAAAAAACTCTTTTTATCAATTAATTTTATGGTTTTGGGGATGGCTTTAGCCTTTGCTCAAAGTACCATAATAACTCAATGGAACTTTAATGGACCATCGACAACCACCATACCTGGTGGCATATTGAGCCCAACTCCATCCATTGGAACAGGAACTGCCGACACCGTTGGTGGAACTTTAATTCATACCTTCACCTCTGGTGTTGGAAGTTCAGACATTGCAACTACAGGAAATTCTGCATGGAATGCCTCAGGATATCCAGTTCAAGGCGCTTTGTCTGGAACAAGAGGTTATAAATTCAATGTTTCTACTGTTGGTTATACGAACATTCAGTTAACATTCGACCAAAGATCCTCAAATACTGGTTCAAAGTATTTTCAATTAGAATATACCACAAACGGA
>DAIRTB010000317.1:0-3491 GCA_036804105.1 Bacteroidota bacterium
TTGCTTGCATCCGTGTCATCAGTGTGCCATTCTCATTTATCAATAATCCAACATCTAGAATCAATAATCCAACATCAATAAACCACCACTTTTCCAACCTTTCTTGCTCCTGATATTTGATCTACCAACCAATAGTGATAAATGCCAGCTGGGTAATTTTGAGCAGGCCAAAGGAAATAATTTACAAAAAGGGCTCGGTCTACAATGGCACCTTTGCTATCAAAAATGTTGAGTTGTTGTTGGTTTTCTGAATTGATATCGAAGGAGATAAATTGGTTGGATGGATTTGGATAAACTCGAAGCTCATCAATTGCTAAGCCTAAAGGATTTTTCGGAACCCTGCGTTTGATATCCTGATACAAAACATCTGTAACGGTTGATATTCCAAAGAAAGCACGCTCACGAACCTCTAAAATAGTGCCTTTTCTATCAGTGCTTAGAAACTTATACTCGGATATAGTTGAAGGAAGTCCAATACCAAAACCGCTGAGGTTAATGCTATCCACCTGATTAATAACACTTTTCACTTTAATACAATTGAAAGTTCCGATGGGCAATTTTACCTTTCCCCAAGCTTCAACGGTATTGGTTCTTGTACCTCTAACCGCATAAGCACCTAAGGTGGGAATACTTAAAGAATAGGCAAAATTATTACTTGCTTGGTCGTTATATTTTAATGGAAAAGCGTAAATAATATCATCTTGAGAATAATTGGCAGCAAGTGGAAAGCCAGTAAAGCTTAAGCCAATTCCCTCAGCTACAAATCTGTTATTGGTGGTTCTGTAAAAGTTAAAAATGTTCTGAAACTGAATTGGGCCAAGACCAATCGAATCGGTAATTTTCACCCCAAATGCGTTGAAAAAGTAAAAAAAGTAGGGGGTTGATGTTGAGGGCACATATTTATCTATTCGTTGAGCGTTGGGTTCAATATCACTCAAATCCCAAAAAAGATTCTCGCCTATTGCCTCATAATCGAATTGATAATCGTTGTTTATACTGTATCTAATTGAATCGCCTGCGGCGGGCATTTGGTTTCGGGTGATGATGGGTTGTGCACTTAAAACCGAACTTATTCCAAAAACAACACAAATAATTAACAGTAGCCTTTCCATATGGGTACAAATTAGCTGATTGTTAGAAACAAAACAAATTGGATTGGATAAAATAATTTGTTGCAAAGTATTGCTGCCAAAGTTTGCATATTCTGTTTATTGGAACGATATTTGCGACCCTTACAAAAAATCATGGGGCTGACAGGAATCGACAGCTTGTTGTTTTTTAAAAGTAAGCATGCCGAGCATTGTGTGCCAAGCTCGTAAATCATCAACACTCGAGCCTTAAATGGCGAAAACAATACTTACGCTCTAGCAGCCTAATTCGGAGAATTAGCCTGTGAGCCCCGCCTGCAAACTATCGCCTTTCCGTGTTTGCAAATAGGTGGGTCGAAAACCGAAAGGCTGGTTCTTGTATGTTTCTAAGCAAGAACGAGAAAACAGAAACTAAAGATTTACTTGGCCTGGCGGCTAGCCTGGTAGATCTCGAAAATTAATAGCAACCTAAGCATGTAGAAGGCTTTTGATAGCCTTGTCTGGACCCGAGTTCGAGTCTCGGCAGCTCCACTAAACCCTGTAAATTAATAATTTACAGGGTTTTTTATTTTACAGAATTATTACAATCAAAATAGCTTTAGGCTCAATTATTAGAAACAATATCTTTATATTTGAAATCAAATAATTCAACTGATGTTCAAACCTAAAATATTCACTCTGTTTTTAATGATATTATTTGCGTCATTAAGTTCTTGCAACAAAGACAAAAATTGCGAGTTACCTAAACAGATTATTGGAACTGGAGAAATAGTTTCGAACGCCATTGTGTATCAATCTAGTATCTCTTGGGAAATGAAAGATAATGATCAAATAATTCAATCAGACTCTCAAAATGTTTATGCTTTACAGGTAAGCTTCGATAATGGACTTACCTATGGAAACATCGATTTTAGCCAATACACCCTTTTAGGGAAATTTGCTAGAGAAGGTTGTAATGTAACTTTCGAAAGAAACGTAAGCAAAGATGCTGCACAGAAAAAATGTTTCTATAACATTACAGTGCTTCAGTGTGGGAAATGTGAAACCAATTGGGAAAGCATGAACTGGGTTTTGGTACCTAAAATACCAGAAGATTACACGGTTGAATTTGTTGTTGATTACAAAAAGGACTAGTTAAACTGTTGCAAAAAGCAGCTCTTGTTCTTTTATGGATGCCCCAAAAAATAATAATCGCTACTCTTATGATAAATCTCAATAAACTGGTTTCTTGAAAGTGGCAATTGCTTTTTCAACCAAGCATCCAATAGAGAAATTTTCAGCTTTAATTCATCATTCAGAAAATCGAACATTTCTTCAGGAGTATAATCGTAATAATCTGCCCCACCTTGTCCGAATTCAAAAAGCACCAAAGGCTTTGAGCGAAGGATGGTTTCAATACCACCTTTAAGTACATACAGCTCAGCACCTTCCACATCAATTTTAATTAAATCGATCTGAGTTTCAGCAGGAATTACATCATCTAATCTTTCTAATCCAACTTTTATTTCCTCGATATCAGGTTCTGCAAAATCGTAACGACGTCTTTTAATTCCGCTGTATGCTGGCTTATTTTTTACGAATTGAAAAGTGCTTTCTCCCTTAGAATCTGAAAGTGCAAATGGCAAAATAGTGCTAATTCTTCCAAAAGCCTTCTCTAATTCATTAAAAAAACTTGGAATAGGCTCGAACGCAAAATGCCTGCCTTGAGGAGCATATCTCAGTATAACTTCTAAGATCTCTCCCTTGTGCGCACCAACATCAATACAGTTTGAATTGGGTTTTAACCCCCTTTTCAACACTAATTTTGTAAGTCTATCGTATCGTAAATTTCGTGTAAGGTCAAGTTGGAACCAGTTGAGGGTATCTCGAATAAAACGTTTAAAATCCATTCAAAAATTTTAAATTAGCATCAAGCTAATATTAAACAAACAAAGATTTCAACTCGGTAGCATCGTCTGGTTTCATTCTTCCAGCTAAGATAAAACGCAATTGTCTTCTTCTTAAAGCGCCATCGAAAAACTTAATTTCTTCATCTGTTTCTGGTTGAAGCTCTGGAACTGTAATGGGTGTACCCATCTGATCTACAGCTACAAACGTATAAAAAGCTTCGTTACACTTATATTTCTTTCCTGCTGGAATGTTCTCTGCCCAAACCTCAATTAATACTTCCATGGAAGAACTAAATGCTCTCGTAACTTTAGATTCAAGCGTGACTACATCGCCTAACTTGATGGGTTTCTTGAAAGAAACATTATCAACCGAAGCGGTAACCACAATCCGATTACTATGTTTTTGTGCAGCAATTGCACTGCAGATATCCATCCAATGAAGTAGTCTTCCACCCATTAAATTGTTCAGGGTATTGGTGTCGTTCGGAAGTACCAATTCGTTCATAATGGTATG
>DAIRTB010000318.1:0-3491 GCA_036804105.1 Bacteroidota bacterium
GAAACTAAAATTATCGATGCAGCTGGAGATACCGGAAACGTTACCATAGTTGGTTCGGCAGATTGGAGATTAACATTTAATAAAGATAGTACCGGAACTGTAATTGGTACCTTATTTCAATCGGGTGAATTTACTTGGAATTTTAATACTGCAAAAACAACGGTAACAGTAAGAAAAGGATCAACTACCATTAACTACGATTACACAAATAAAAACCTTTTAAAAGGAGTATTACCAAATGTAACTTTAACGGTTGTAGATCAGAATGGTGATCCAATCGGAACTTTAACTGGAACTGTTTTAGAAACCTACATCAAAGTAGATTAATAAATTTTCATTACTCTAATTGATTCAGTTTGTTTGAATCTATATAAAGGCCAAAGCAATTTATATTGTTTTGGCCTTTTTTGTGTAATTGATATTGGGGGCTCGACCTGCTTTCTCATTTGTCTGAATCAGGATTTCTAGGATTAAAAGATTTTCAGGATTATTTGAACCAAGTTTTTGCGCTTCGTTATTGCGGGCTGTCATTGCGGGCTCGACCCGAAACCTAATTTTTGAACACGATTACTCATACTAAAATTATTTTTTAAAGGCATTCTTGAAACGCTGCGCTAAGTTATAAGATTTAAAAGATGAGCAGGATTTATAAGCACGGAATTAATCTTTTCCAGTCGTTGAGCTCGTCGAAACGGCTTCGGGATGGGTTATTTGCTCCTTTCATTTAAGGCTCGACCCCAACCTCATTTCGATTTTCTTTTATAGCGCACGGAATTAAAGGATTTTCACGTATTGCTCACACACGATTTTTTTTGAACTAACAGGTTCTGTTGTGTTTTCGGACTTTTTGTTTTCAAAAAGAATATCCTGGCGTATTTCCTTAACAGAAAATTCTTTTGAATGCTTTATCTTTAGGAGTAAAAAAAATAAATACAAAATTGAAATTATGACTAGACTAAAAATACATTTTCAAGTTCTTGCCTTGGTAAGCCTTATTTCTGCCTGCTCAACTAATGCAAAATCAGATAAGAATGAATCTACACAAAATGGTGGTCCTGTTGAAACCAAATCGCCAAATACAGATTATAAACCTGCTTTTTCGGGGCAAACCCGCATAAAAGGTGTTAAAACAAATACCCCTTTTAGTGCCACTGTTATTACCAAAGAGTTGAAAAAACCTTGGGGCATAACCTCCTTACCCGATGGCAGATTCTTGATAACTGAAAAAGCAGGAAACCTCCGCATCGTTACCCAAGATGGGAAGATGAGTGATGAAATAAAAGGAATTCCTTCCGTAAATGCATCTGGTCAAGGTGGATTGTTGGGTCTATGCATTGATCCAAATTTTCAAGACAATAGAATGGTTTATTGGGCATTTTCAGAAAATGTAGCGGGTGGTAGTATTACTTCTTTAGCTAAGGGGCGATTGGCCGATAACGAAACCACAATTGAACAACCCGTGGTTATTTACAGGTCTAATACACCCCATAATGGAAGTTTGCATTTTGGAGCACGAGTATTGTTCGACAAAAATGGTTACCTCCTATTAAGCATCGGTGAAAAATCTACCAACGAAACTAGGGTATTTGCCCAAGATGTAACCAAAAGCCTGGGTAAAATTATTAGAGTTACCACTTCCGGCAAAGCTGCACCTGAAAATCCTAAAATTAATATTGCTGGCGCTCTTCCAGAAATTTTTAGTTATGGGCATAGAAATCCACAAGGCATGGCGCTTAATCCAGTAACTGGCGATTTATGGCAAGGCGAACATGGACCAAAGGGTGGCGACGAATTAAATAAAATAACTGCAGGTGGAAATTACGGATGGCCTATTATTACCTATGGCATTGAGTATGGCGGAGAAAAGATAGGCAAAGGAATTCAACAGCAGATAGGCATGGAGCAGCCGATGTACTATTGGGATCCTTCCATTTCGCCAAGTGGCATGACATTTTACAATGGAAAAAATATGGCAGAATGGAACAACAACCTTTTTATGGGATGTTTAAGCGGTCAACATATTGTACGTTTAGTTATTGAAAACAACAAAATTACTGGCGAGGAAAGATTGCTGGCAGACGAAAATCAACGCTTTAGAGACGTTACGCAAGGAAAAGATGGTTGCCTTTATGCCATTACAGATAGCGGCAGATTGTATAAGATAGCGAAAAAGTAAATAAACTTAATGTTTGTGGCTGATAATGATTTAAAAGGAGTTTAAAAAACTCTCACAAATTAAATGGTTGTTGGGGCGAGGAATTTCCCAACCCACAATATTTTATCAAAAATAAAAATTCCCCACGGTTTTAACCATGGGGAATTTGACCCACGTTTGAAGCCGCAGGCTATTTAACCCCCATTTCCTGAATCAGATTGTTAGCTCCTGCAAATTTCTCTAATACCCAAAGAACATAGCGGATGTCTACTCCGATTGATCTGCTGTATTTTTCATTCCAAGCAAAATCGTTTATGGTGGCGGTAAAAGCACGGTCGAAATTTACGCCTACCAACTCGCCACGGTTGTTCATAACCGGGCTACCAGAATTTCCTCCAGTGGTGTCTAGATTATAAAGCAAGCCAACTGGAACATCTTCCAAATCTTTCTTTACATAGTTGCCGAACTCATTATTTGCATGAAGCGAATCGATCTGAGGTGGCATATCGAAATCTGGATTGCCCGTTTTGTGTTTTTCAATAATGCCGCCAATAGTTGTGAAAGGCGTCTGATATTCTCCATCTTGTGGTGAATAACCTCTTACAAATCCACTGGTTAAACGCAAGGTTGAGTTGGCATCTGGAATAAAATTAGTTGGATTCATTTCCATTTTGGCTTCCAAATAAAGGGGCAACATTCCAGTAAGTTTTGCTTGTTGCATCTTACTACGATCTCCAAAATCTGCATTTAAAGCATTGAGTTCTTTGGCAAAAACAAACCAATCTTCCTTGCTTCCATTTAGAAAAGCATCTTTTCGTTTTGCTAAGGTTTTCTTAAATTGGCTAATGTTTTTAAAGTCTGATTCGTTAAAAAGCCTGTCTAAATAAGTTACAACATCGGCTTCTGATTTGAAGCGTTTATCAACTGCTTCAATGCGCTGATTTGCAGGTAGATTCAACGCATCGATTAACATCATCTTTAGGTAATCGTACTCAAATTTTCGGTTATTCGCTTTAAAAGTTCCTTCGAATGAGCTCATAACACCCGCCATATTTTCATCCCAAAATTTCTTTTTGGCCTCTTTTTCAGCAGGAACTCGGGTTAGTAATTGGTTGGCTTGGCTGGCAATGGCCAGATATCCACTATTAGAAAGTAAAAGTCTTACCAACCAATCTCCTTGCGCCGAAGCATTCATATCTGCATAAACTTTTTCAATATCGCTGAAAACATTTCCATATTTTGCCTTCAATTCTGGGCTTGAAGCAATAAACTTTTTCATCACCTCTTCCTCCATTTTCTTATCACCAATAATGTCAATTCGCTTGAAGCCTTGCAA
>DAIRTB010000319.1:0-3470 GCA_036804105.1 Bacteroidota bacterium
AATCTAATGCGGAAGTTGCTTCATCGAAAATTAATAAATCTGGAGCTCGTAATAATGCTCTTGCAATGGCCAATCGTTGGCGCTCACCACCGGAAACTTTTACGCCCGATTCTCCAATTTTGGTATCTAAACCTTGAGGAGCTCTCGCCATGAGCGATTGACAAGATGCCATATTCAGGGCATTAATACATTGAACATCAGTGGCTTGTGGATTTACAAACAACAGGTTTTCTCTAATTGAGCCAGAAAATAATTGAGTATCTTGAGTTACAAAACCTATTTTATCTCTCAAAGTATTCAAGCTTACTTCGCTTAGCGGAACCCCATTAATCTTCACAGCACCTTTTTCTGGCATGTACAAACCCACCATTAGCTTAACCAATGTTGTTTTGCCCGAGCCCGATGGCCCCACAAAAGCAATGGTTTGTCCAGATTTTAGGTTAAAGTTGATGTCGTGTAGTGCAGGTTGTTCAGCAGAATGATGTTTAAAAGTTACGTTATCGAAACTCAAATCGTTAACATGCTTTATGGCAGTTGTTTGCTCTGGTTTTGTTTCAACAGGAATGGTAAACAACTCCTGAAGGTTTTCTAAAGAAACCTCAGTTTCTCTATAAATGTTGATGATATTACCCAACTCCTGAAGCGGACCAAAAATAAAGAAGCTATAAATAAACAAAGAGAAAAACTGACCAACTGTAATATCTTGGGTGAAAACCAAATACAACATCAAAAACATTACCAAAGTACGAATCAAGTTTACAATTGTGCCCTGAATAAAACTTAAGCTTCTTATGTACTTTACCTTTTTCAGTTCTAAAGCAAGAATTTGTGTTGTGGTACTATTCAATCGATCAATTTCCTGATTAGCTAAACCCAAACTTTTAACCAATTCAATATTACGGAGCGATTCCGTTGTGGATCCAGAAAGCGCAGTGGTTTCGCCTACAATTTGTTTTTGCACACGCTTAATTTTCTTACTAAGTACAGAACTTACAAACCCTAGAATTGGAACGGTTGATAAATAAACCGGCGCAATGGCCCAATGCACGTTTATTGAATAAACCACCACGAAAATTATGCCTACCAAAGTGGTGAACAATACATTAATAACTGCCGAAATTAATCGCTCTACATCGGTTCTTGCTTTTTGGAGAATCCCTAAAGTTTCCCCACTTCGCTGATCTTCGAAAACTTGGTAAGGTAATTCTAGTGCGTGCTTCAATCCATCGCTATAAATTTCTGCGCCAATTTTTTGGGTGATTACATTTACAAAGTAATCCTGAAAATTTTTGGCTAAACGAGATACAAAGGCTGCACCAACCGCTAAGCCGAGCAGCTTTGACACGCCTCTGAGAAATTCAGATTTGGTTAGCTCGTCGAATTTAGTAACATAGTTGTCTATAATGAACCTCAAAATATAGGGATCTAATAAAGAAAATATCTGGTTAACACTTGCCAAAAAAAGTGCCAATACAACCCATTTGGTGTATTTTCTTAGGTATTTGTAGAGTAATTTCATGATTTAAATCTTGGGGGGATTTTATTTTTCGTTGATTCTTGAACAAACTTCATTTAAAATTAGTTGTACCGACATGGAAATTGAGGAAGAAGTAAAGCAAAGTAAGTTTAAAAGTGAATACCACAAGGCAACAATAAACATTTTATTTACCGCTTCTTGGATTAACAATTACAACTTACAATATTTAAAACCTCATGGAATTACTGGTCCACAGTATAATGTATTGAGAATTTTGAGAGGTAGACTTCCAGAACTTGCCACCATTAATACCATTGCAGACCGCATGATAGACCCATCTTCAAACGCATCGAGAATTGTAGATAAGTTGGTAGAAAAAGGGTTGGCTGAACGTGTACAGCATAAAGAAGATAAAAGAATAGTGAATGTTGCGATTACGCAAAAAGGTTTAGATGTACTTAGTTCCATAGACCCGGCTTTCGAGCAACTAGAAAAAACCCGGCTTGGTCTCAACGAAGAAGAAGCTCAAATGCTCAACAATTTACTCGACAAAATTAGAACACAACAATCTTAATATTATGAGAAACAAATTATTATCATTAGCAATTGCAGCAGCAGCTGTTGCAATCTCTACAGTTGGTGCAATGGCACAAACTACTAACATTAAAATCGATTCGAAAAAATCGACTGTTAAATGGTTTGCTGAAAAAGTAACTGGTAAGCACGATGGCACCGTAAATGTTCAAACTGGCGCTTTAACCCTAGAAGGCAACAAATTGGTTTCTGGAACAGTTGTTATGGATATGGCTTCCATTGTCAACAGAGACTTAGAAGATGCATCATACAACACCAAATTGGTTAATCACTTGAAATCAGACGATTTTTTTAGTGTTGCAAAGCATCCAACTTCAACTTTGCAAATTACCAAAGTTACTCCAATTGCAAATGCAAAATCTGGCGAAAACAATTACACCATCAATGGAGTAATTACCATTAAAGGAATATCTCAAGAAGTAAGTTTCCCTGCGAAAATGGAAATTAAGAACAATAGTTTAACTGCTAACGGCACCATGATATTAGATCGCTCTAAATTCGATGTTCGTTACGGTTCGAAATCTTTCTTCGATGGTTTAGGCGATAAATTGATCTACGACGAATTTAAAATGGAATTCAACGTAGTTGCTTCAAAATAAAGAGGGTGGTTTGAAATAGTAGATGGCGGGCATTAGCTCGCCATTTTTATTTCGCTCAATTCTGGTTACAAGCGGTAATTTTGCAGCATGAAATACAGCGTTATTCTCACCATACTTTTATCCATCTTCTTGGGGAGCTGCCAAGAGACAAAATCACCCCAAAAACTGAGCGGCAAAACCATGGGCACCACCTATTCAGTTATTTATTTTGACGACGAAAATAGGAATCTACAAACCCAACTCGATTCTCTGCTTGTGGTGGTTAACAACAGTCTATCTACCTATATTCCAACCTCAACTATTTCAAAAATTAACCAAAGTGAGGTTCCAGCCGAAACTGATAGCATGTTTCGAATCAATTTTATAAAGGCTCAAGAAGTTTCAAAACTTTCAAATGGTGCGTTCGATTGCACCGTTATGCCGCTTGTAAATGCTTGGGGATTTGGTTTTAAGAAGATGGGTGAAAAGGTAGATTCTAACCTCATCGCTTCGTTGCTTCCTTTAGTTGGTTATGAAAAAATAAAGTTAGAAAACAACCTGATAATCAAAGAAAATCCTCAAATGCAAGTAGATTTCTCAGCCATAGCAAAAGGTTATGGGGTGGATGTTTTGTCGCTCTACTTAGAAAGTTTAGGTATAAAAGCCTACATGGTAGAAATTGGTGGCGAGGTTAGAACTGGTGATAACAAACCTGCAAAAAACGAGCCTTGGGTTATTGGAATAGACAAACCTACTGATGTTCAGGTTATGGGAGAAAGAAATCTGGAATACTTGGTAAAGCTCGCCAAAAAATCTATGGC
>DAIRTB010000320.1:0-3469 GCA_036804105.1 Bacteroidota bacterium
GATTTCCAAACCATAGAAACTATTGCAACAAAAGGAAACGGCAACAATGTAAACAAATACAGCTACGAGCACAAAATAGAAGGCAGCTCGCTTTACAGCTACTACCGCTTAAAAGTAGTACACCTAGGCGATGCAGCACCAGAATACAGCAAACTAGCTTCTAGCAAAAACAACTGTAGCCAAACACAAAGCAGCTTTGCATGGAACATCTACCCGAACCCAAGCAATGGGGTAAACCTGAACATAGAGTTTACTACCACAAAGTCTGAGATGGTACAATTCTCTGTATTAGATGCAACTGGTAAGAGAGTAGCTACCTACAACACCGTTAACAACGGTAGATTTGAGTTGCCAATAGACCAACTAGCGCCAGGTGCTTACTTTGTACAGTACATGGGTACTGATACAACTGTACCGCAAACTAAAAAGATAGTAAAATATTAAATAAAAGGTTTGGGTTTCATTTTTGATCCTCCAAGAGTAATCTTGGAGGATTTTTTTGTTTGCTAGGTATTCGGTGTCAAAAAAAATTTGAAAGGAGAAACGACACAAAATCAGCAACTTCATTTCGTGTCAAAAATAATCTGGAAAATAAAAACGACACGGATTTAGATTTTCAGTTTTGTGTCAAAAAATAATTCTAGCTAGAAAATGACACAGGTTTAAGACTTCATTTTTACTATTGTAAGGCAAATATTAAAAAGCCTAAATGTTATGTCTAACCATTTGTTCCAATGAAGCTGCTAGCTTCAAGAAAATTCATTTCTGAAAGCAATTATACTGAGGGCAAAACACATTTTTTAAATGAATAGACACAAATTAAATCCTATAATGAGCTACCTTGTAGAAAATTATAATCCATGTTTAAGGTATTTTTTGGGGCGATGTTTTTATTTATTAGCTCAACTTTCGTTGGTTTAGGTTGCTCTTGCTTGCCACAGTTGGTGTTAGCTGAAGCCGTTGAAAAGAGTGATATTGTGCTCAAAGTTAAGGTTACGGAAATTATGTTTGTAGGCAGAGCCGAGGGCAAACCCGATTTGGTTTATCGTGAAAAACCTAGTTTCAGCACCATACGAGCAAACGAAGATTACTATTATATCCAAGTTGTAAAAATTAGGATTCAACAGAAATACAAAGGCAAATTTAAAAGAAAATTTGCCGTTGTTGAAACTGGTTTAGGTGGCGGCGACTGCGGATTTGAATTCGAAAACAAAGGCCTTTACCTACTCTACGGCAGCATGCTGAAAAAAGGCAATTGGATTAAACATTCCACTTTCAGCACCAATATTTGCACAAGAACCGCCCGCTTTAAAGAGCAAGAAGAAGCGGTAATTAAGGCGCTGTGATTTTTCTTTTCTGGTCTAATAGAACGCTGATGACGCTGATGTATTAAATTTACGCAGATTTTATTCCTGCTAATATTTTGCAATCTACTTTTCAAAATCTGTGTAGATCTGCGTTGCTTGCATCCGTGTTATTTGCGAACCAATAAACCCACATTTTCCTATTACCGAATCCTTGAAAAGCATTCAATCAATTTACCTTACACCCCATCACCCAAAAAAATTAAAACGAAATTCTAAAACTCAGAAATTTCTATGCTAGATAAAACACTCCAAATATCCGCACAACTGAATTAAACATTTACAATAAAAAAGAAAATAATTGGCTAGAATACAGCAATTTAATCAGATAGACTTAAAATATTTAAAAGTAAAACTTAGAACACATGTAATTTACTTTTATTGCTTACCCAATCTGGTTGCAAAACTATCTTTATTTTTGTACTTCTTCCAAATTACTTCTTCATTTTAGGGCGTTTATAAACTTTTTGGCTGTATTTTTGTTTCAATTTTGAATCATTCTAAATACACCACCTCAAAATAATGAGTAAAGATCAAGAATTATTAGACAAAGTAACGGGCGACGAATACAAGTACGGCTTTGTTTCTGACATAGAGCAAAATGTTGCTCCCATTGGCTTAGACGAGAACACCATCCGTTTTATCTCTGCTAAGAAAAATGAACCTGAAGTTATGCTTAACTGGCGCTTGAAAGCGTATGCCAGTTGGTTGAAAATGAAGGAGCCCAATTGGCAAAATGTAGATTTCCCTCCAATAGATTACCAATCTATTTCCTACTACGCTGAGCCTAAGAAAAATATGCTCAACAGCTTAGACGAACTAGATCCGGAAATTAAATCTACTTATGATAAACTCGGAATTCCACTTGAAGAGCAATTAATTCTTGCTGGAGTTGCCGTAGATGCGGTTTTAGATAGCGTTTCGGTTGTAACCACCTACAAGGAGAAATTGGCTGAATTGGGCATTATTTTCTGCTCAATATCAGAAGCATTGCAACATCACCCAGATTTGGTAATGAAATATGTTGGATCAGTTGTTCCTCAAACCGATAACTTTTTTGCAGCACTTAACTGCGCAGTTTTCAGCGACGGTAGCTTCGTTTACATACCAAAAGGAGTGCGTTGCCCAATGGAATTGAGCACTTATTTTAGAATAAACGCAGAAAATACTGGGCAGTTTGAGCGTACCATCATCATTGCCGACGAAGGTAGCTACGTTTCTTACCTAGAGGGTTGCACCGCTCCGAAACGTGATGATAATCAGCTGCATGCTGCTGTGGTAGAATTAATTGCCATGGAAAATGCAGAAATTAAATACTCAACCGTTCAAAACTGGTATCCTGGCGATAAAAATGGCAAAGGTGGAATTTACAATTTCGTAACCAAAAGAGGCATTTGTGCAGGCAAAAATTCTAAAATCTCTTGGACACAGGTTGAAACCGGTTCATCCATTACATGGAAATATCCAAGCGTAATCTTGAAAGGCGATAACTCGATCGGAGAGTTTTACTCGGTAGCCGTTACCAACAACAAACAACAAGCAGATACTGGAACCAAGATGATTCACATCGGTAAAAATACCAAAAGTAGAATCGTTTCTAAAGGAATTTCGGCTGGGAAAAGCCAAAATAGCTACAGAGGCTTGGTTAAGGTGATGAAAAACGCAGATGCTGCACGTAATTTCTCTCAATGCGATTCTTTGTTGATGGGCGACAAATGTGGCGCACACACTTTCCCATATTTCGAAATCCAGAATTCGGGAGCAATGATTGAGCACGAGGCCACCACTTCTAAAATTGGCGAAGACATTTTGTTTTATTGCAATCAACGTGGTATCTCTGAAGAGGATGCAGTTGAGCTAATTGTAAACGGATATGCCAAAGAAGTGCTCGACATGTTGCCGATGGAATTTGCCGTTGAAGCGAAGAAACTCTTGGCAATCAGCTTAGAAGGTTCTGTAGGTTAATTTAATACGTTTTTAAAATTCAATGGCGATCATGAATCGCCAACATTCAACCATATGTTATCAATTCAAAACCTGAAAGCAGGTATTGAGGAAAAGACAATCCTCAAAGGTTTAAATTTAGAAGTAAAAGCTGGCGAAGT
>DAIRTB010000321.1:0-3441 GCA_036804105.1 Bacteroidota bacterium
AAAACAAATCCGTGCGGAAGCAAAAAGATTCTGTGCGAAAAAACAAAAAAGGGAGCAAGCAGCTCCCTTTATGTTTAAATCAGACTAAAACTATGCCTCAGCAGCTGTAGTTTCTTCTTTTGTAGTTTCTTCAGTTGCTGTATCTTCTTTCGGACGAGCAAAATATGGCTTAGTAGCCAGTTTCAAAGATTGGTTACGTAAACGTGAAACGGTCTTGTTTCTCTTTGCTTTACGCTTTAATGCGGTAACTCCCATGAGATATTGTTTATTGATTATTTTTCGAACTAGGGTGCAAAGTTAAAACTTTTATCTAAAAATTTAGCTAATAACCTAAAATCTTTAAAACTTGTTTTCCACTTTGTTCTTCTTGGAATAATTGGAAATCTAACTGATTGTCTTTATTCCTTCTAATCAACACATGTCGAGGAGTTGGAATTAGGCAATGATGTATTCCTCCCGTGCCACTTAAAGTTTCCTGATAAGCACCCGTATGGAAAAAGCCAATGTACTGAGCCTTACGGGTTTTAGGTAAATAAATGGCAGCAACATTGGGGTCTAGTTTGTAATAATCGAGGCTATCGCAGGTAATTCCACCTATGTTTACTCGCTCATATTCTGCATCCCAATTGTTAAGCGGCAATACAATAAATTTCTGATTCATGGCCCAAACATCTGGTAGCATGGTAATTAAACTTCCATCAACCATTAACCATTTTTCACGGTCGTTTTGCTGCTTTCTGCCCAAAACCTTGAAAATAGTACCACTTGCTTCGGCAACGGTGTAACTTCCAAACTCGGTAATGATATCCGGCTCCTCAACATCGTTTTCGTTGCAGATTTGCTTAATTCGGTTAATAATCTCACCAATCATGTACTCATAATCGTAGTCGAATTCCAGACTATTTTTGAAGGGCATTCCACCTCCGATGTCCAGAATGTGTAAATCTGGATTAACCTTTTTGAATTTCGCATAAAGCGTTACAAACTTCTCGAGTTCGTTCCAGAAATAAGGCGTATCGTTCATGCCAGAATTCACAAAAAAGTGGAGCAAAACCACCTTAAAATCTTTCTTTTCTGGTTCGATTTTATTTACCCAAAAATCTATAATCTCCTCATTGCGAATGCCTAATCGGCTGGTATAGAATGGGAAATCTGGTTTTTCTTCCGTAGATACACGCAAGCCCATTTTAATGGGAACGTCTAGCTCGTTGAAGTAATAATTAAACTCTTCTTTATTGTCTAAAACGGGAATGATGTTGTGAAAACCATCATGAATCATGTCTACAATGTACTCTTTGTACTGCTGACGCTTGAATCCGTTGCAAATAATCTGAATGTCTTTGGTTACCAAACCATATCTTTCAAGGGCCTCAACTATGGGCATATCGAATGCCGATGAGGTTTCCAAGTGGATGTCGTTTTTAAGTGCTTCTTCAAGAATATGCCTAAAATGGGAGCTTTTGGTGCAGTAACAGTAGGTATATTTTCCTTTGTAGGCATGTTTCTCCATCGCACGGTTGAAATAACCTTTTGCTTCCTGAATTTTTTTCGAAATCATGGGAACATAGGTGAAGCGGAGTGGGGTGCCAAAGGTTTCTGCTAGATCCATCAAATTGATGTCGTGGAAATAGAGATCATCATCGTAAACTTGAAATCCATCTTGTGGAAAGCCTACACTTAAGTCAAGGAATTCTGCGTAACTTTGCATTTATCATAAAAAACGTTGAAAGACGTGCAAAATTAGCTGAAATTAAAAAATAAAGCAGATAAATAATGTCGAATCTGAAACTAATTGAGGTTCCATCGGAAATTGGAGCTGGTACAAGGGGCGCAAGCCTTGGAATTGCTGCAATTAAAATAGCCGCCCACGATTTTACCTCTAAGTTTTTCAAAGAGCTTCCAGCCGAAGAAGTGGCAAACGAAAATCACTTACTTTATGAACCCGTAAAAACGCCATATGCCAGATATATTGATGGCGTATCGAATGTTATTGAGCGGGTTGCAGATTCAGTTAAAAACACTTTGCTAGAAGGTAAATTCCCTTTGGTTTTAGCAGGCGATCACAGCTCCTCCGCTGGAACAATTTCGGGTATTAAAATGGCTTACCCCAACAAGCGTTTGGGTGTTATTTGGGTGGATGCGCATGCAGATATCCACTCACCGTACACAACGCCATCGGGCAATATGCATGGAATGCCTTTGGCAATTTGCTTGGGCGAAGACAATCTGGAAAGCCGAGTAAATAGACCTGAAAAAGGTACAGTTGATGCTTGGGAGAAGTTGAAAAATCTTGGCGGAATTACTCCGAAAGTAGATTATGAAGACTTGGTTTACATTGCCGTAAGAGATACAGAATATCCTGAAAATGTGTTGATTAAGAACAAAAAAATCAAAATTTATACTGTTCCTGATATGCGCAAAAGAGGGATTGAAAAAGTGGCTTACGAGGCGCTTTCTAAACTTGATAAATGCGATTTAATTTACATCACGTTCGATGTAGATTCTATGGATTCTAAGATTTCTCAGGGAACTGGAACACCAGTACCAAACGGCATTACAGAAAAAGAAGCAGGCAGGTTGTTACAAGGCTTGGTTCAAAATTCTAAGATTGTTTGTTTCGAAATGGTAGAAATCAATCCAACCTTAGACCGGGAGAATCTGATGGCAGAAAATGCCTTCGAAATTTTAGTAAAAGTGGCCAATATGGTTGAAAAACAACAATTAGAAAAGCAGTGATTAACACCACCAATACCTACAAATCGGCATTATTAGATTTCATAAA
This sequence comes from Bacteroidota bacterium, assembly GCA_036804105.1. GTDB lineage: Bacteria > Bacteroidota > Bacteroidia > UBA7662 > DAIRTB01 > DAIRTB01. Next base: position 2,783 of record DAIRTB010000321.1, read on the forward strand.
AAGTACATATCAGCAGGAAGTTCCAGAGGCGCACATCACTTTTCAGGAGACAAGAAAAGAATTTGAGGGCGATTTAACCTTAGTTGTTTTTCCTTTAGCTAAGTATTTGGGGGAAAAACCAGATGTTGCTGCTCAGATTTTGGGCGAATTTCTACAAAATTCACAAGCAGAAATTATTTCCTTCAACATCATAAAAGGATTCTTAAATCTTGTTTTGAGCGATGAATTCTGGATGGAGAAATTTGCAAATCAAAAATTTGAGGTAAATAATCCATCACCTAAAAAAATGGTGATTGAATATTCATCGCCTAATACAAACAAACCCCTGCATTTAGGTCATATCCGCAATAATTTATTAGGATATGCGGTTGCAAGTATTCAGAAAGCTGCTGGAAATGAAGTTTTTAAGGTTCAGGTAATTAACGATCGTGGCATCCATATTTGCAAAAGTATGGTGGCTTGGCAGCAATTCGGCAATGGAGAAACCCCAGAATCTGCTGGACTAAAAGGCGATCACCTCGTTGGGAAATATTACGTAATATTCGATAAGCAATACAAACAAGAAATTGAAACTTTGGTTTCTTCTGGTGTGGATGAAGAAAAGGCGAAACAAGAAGCGCCAATCATGCTATCGGCTAGAACCATGTTATTAGCTTGGG
>DAIRTB010000322.1:0-3437 GCA_036804105.1 Bacteroidota bacterium
TTGGATGATGTGCGTAGTCGTCAACATAAACTACTTCATCGCTTTTGAAAACCAATTCGAACCTTCGCTTAACTCCTTTGAAATTGGCAATTCCCTTGGTTATATCTTCTGATGAAACACCACAAGCCAAGGCAACCGAAATTGCAGCAACTGCATTTTCTATGTTGTGATAACCTGGAATGCCCATCTGCAAATTCTTAATTTCTATGCCTGGAGCACTATAATCGAACGCAAACACATGGTTTTCTATGCGGATGTTGTTAGCAAAAGTGCTTGCATCGCCCGCATAAAATTGCGGGGTTGATGGCAATTCGCCAATTGGTAATCCTTGGCGAATCCAGATTTTCCCATCTGTTGGAACTAGCTGAGCAAATGCTCTGTAAGTTTCGCTCAAAGCTTCATCAGCTCCATAAATATCTAGATGGTCTGCATCCATGGAGGTGATAACCGCCATTGTTGGACTCAAACTCAAGAACGATCTATCGTATTCATCGGCTTCCACAACCACGAAATCGTGGCCATCGCCAATAAAGTTGGTGTCGTAGTTGGTAGACATTCCACCCAAGAAAGCCGAAATATTAAATCCGCCAACTTTTAGTAAATGCGCTAATAATGTGGAAGTTGTGGTTTTGCCATGTGTGCCAGCAATGGCCAAAGTTTTCTGCCCTTGCGTTGCCACGCCCAAAGCCGCAGCTCGCTTAATGGTTTTAAAACCATTGTTGAAGAAATACCTCAGCAAGCGGGTTTCCGCAGGAATTGCAGGCGTGTAAATTACCAACGGATCGGCAGATTTATCTCTTTCCAAAGACCAGTAAATGGGTACATTTTCTGGTTCATCGTTATACGTTATAGCAATGCCCTGAGCTCTTAAAGCCTCTGTAAGTTCAGAAGGGGTTTTGTCGTAACCTGCTACAAAATATCCTAAGCTTAAATAATAGCGAGCCAAAGCACTCATGCCGATACCGCCGATGCCTACGAAATAAACCGCTTTATGTTGTTGCTTTTCCATCATAGTGTTTTAATTATGTGGTTAACAATAACATCTGCGGCATTCCGCTTATCGAAAAACGAAAGATTCTCTTTCATCGAAACGCAGGTTTCTGCATCTCCAGCTAGTTTGAGCACTATTGGCCCAAACTCAGCCACTGCATTTGCATCTGCCAGCATCCAAGCCGCATTTTTCTCAACCAAAGCCCTCGCATTTGCCGTTTGATGATCTTCGGCAACGTTGGGTGATGGGATTAAAATGCTAGGTTTCCGTACAGTTGCCAGCTCAGAAATGGTTCCTGCACCCGCACGAGAGACAACTAAGTCTGCCGCTGCATAAGCCATTTTCATTTCTTTTATGAAAGGTGCAACGAATAAAGGTTGCTCAGAACCTAAATCTTCTTTAATTTTCAAGGCTTTTTCGTAACCACCCTTTCCGGTTTGCCAGATAATCTGCAAGCCAGAGTTTAGCAATTCGCCCGCCCATTTTTCCATCGATTTGTTCACAGTAGCAGCACCAAGACTTCCACCAAGAATTAAGAGGATGGGTTTCTCTGAACTTAAACCGAAAAACGATTTAGCGGTATGCGCCTCTACTGGATTTTCGAAAAGGTCTTTTCTTACTGGATTTCCAGTAACTAAAATTTTATCTTTCGGGAAGAATTTCTCTAAACCATGGTAGGCAACATAAGCGCCTTTCACCTTTTTAGAAAGGATTTTATTGGTAATGCCTGGATAGGAATTCTGCTCCTGAAGGAAAGTTGGTAATCCTGCAAGTTGCGCCATAAAAACAATCGGTCCACTTGCATAACCACCAACCCCGATAACTGCATCGGGCCGGAAGTTCTTTAAAATGCGCTTGGCTTCCCGCAGACTCTTCATCAGCTTAAAAGGAAAACTCAGATTCTTTAGCGACAAACTTCTCTGTAAACCAGCAACTGGCAAACCAATAATTTCGTAACCAGCTTGGGGAATCCGCTCCATCTCCATCTTGCCCAAAGCACCAACAAAGAGTATGGTGCAACCTGGCACCTGCTCCCGAAGGGCATTGGCAATGGAAATGGCTGGGAAGATATGTCCTCCGGTGCCGCCACCGCTAATTATGAATCGATATGTTTTGTTATGTAATGCCAAGGTTTTGTTGTGCTAAGTTTTCTTCTTTTTTAATTTGTATGTCTCTACTTACACTCAGAATAATTCCGAATGCAGCGCTTGTAAATAGGGTTGAACTTCCACCCATCGAAATGAGCGGTAAGGTTTGTCCAGTAACTGGGAATAATCCAACGGCAACTGCCATGTTTACCATGGCTTGAATTACCAAGGCAAAAGCTAGCCCAATGGCCAGCAATGCCCCAAATGCTTTTGGCGAATCAATCACAATAAGTGTAGTTCGGTAAAGGAGAAAGAGGTAAAGCGCCAATACGATTATTGCGCCTATCAAGCCATATTCTTCAATTATGATGGCGAAAATGAAATCTGAATACGGGTGCGGAAGGAAATTTCTTTGTGTGCTATTTCCAGGACCTTTGCCAAATATTCCACCCGTTGCAATGGCAATATTTGCTTGCTGCGACTGATGCGATTCTTCCTTAACCTCGCTTGATGAGAAAGCCTCAATTCTATTCTTCCAGGTGCCAATTCTGTTTTCTCCTGTTAGGGAAAGAATGGCGACTAAGCCGATTAAAGAAACTAGCGCAACTCCAGTGAAACCGAGAATGTATTTAAACGGCATCCTTCCGATAAAAAGGAGCAATAAGCAGGTTGCAAACAGAATTAATGCGGTAGAAAGGTTGTCTTTTACAATTAGCGCTACAATAATTCCGATTGCGCCAAAAATGGTGAACATACTTTTGCCCCACCATTCTGTGGCATTTTGCAACTGCGCCAACTGCCTAGCTACCAACATAATAAGTGCAATTTTTGCAATATCAGAAGGTTGCATGGTGAGGTTAATAATGGGTAACGTAATCCATCTGTTTGCTTCGTTTAGGTTTGTGCCACCGCCCAACATCGTAAAAATGAGTAGCGGTATACAAAGAATCCATAAAATTTGTGCTACTCGAGAATAGATCCTATAATCTACGGTGTGAGCTAAATACATTATAGAAATCCCCAAAATGGAAAGCACTGCTTGTTTCACTAAAAAGTATTCTGTATTGCCAGCTTTGGTTTTGTAAGCCAAAGTGCCAATGGCGCTGTAAACCACCAAAAGCGAAATTAAAAACAATAGAATTACGATAAGCCAGATGTACAAATCGCCTTTCAAGTGTTTTTTAATACGGTTTACAAGCAGTTCCATAGTTTACAGTGCTTTTACATATTTTTTAAATTGTCGTCCACGGTCTTCGTAATTGTCAAATAAATCGAAACTTGCGCAAGCTGGAGAAAGCAAAACGGCATCGCCTTTGGAGCTTAAGTGATGACTCATTTTTACAGCCTCTTCCATACTC
>DAIRTB010000323.1:0-3416 GCA_036804105.1 Bacteroidota bacterium
CCAGAAAATATTGAAATTGAAATTGAAGGAGAGTACGACGAACTTGAAGAAGGCGTACTTTCTGGAGAATTTGTATTTATTGTTACTGTTGAAAACGAAGATGGCACTGAGGATGAAATTGAGTACACTGGCGAATTTGAAATAGTTGGTAATGTGGTTACCCTTAACATTGAAACCGAAGATTCTGGTGTAATAACCTTAGTTTTAGAGAAATAATAAACCCACTAATTTTTATTGATGAAGTTCATTTCAAGCATATGTTTAGCTACTTTCTTCTTTTCCAGTTGTGTAAACAACGGAAAGAAAAATGTAGAAAATAAAGAAAATAATAATCAGCAAATGGTTCAGCCTGTGGTAATTACACAGGCTGCCCAAAACGATACCGACGATCCTGCTATTTGGATTAACCCAAATAATCCAGAAGAAAGCCTAATTTTAGGAACCGATAAGCACGAAGATGGCGCCCTTTATGTGTACAACCTAAAAGGTGAAATTCTGGAAGATAAGGTAGTTCGGAATCTGAAAAGACCTAATAATGTAGACATTCTGCATCAGGTTGATCTAGGTTTTGCAACCTTAGATTTAGCCTTTGTAAGTGAGCGTTTAACCTCGAAAATTCGAGTTTATGCTTTGCCTTCAATGGAAGAAATTGCACCTAATGGAATCCCAGTTTTCGAAGGCGAAACGGGAACAGAATTTAGAGATTTAATGGGCATAAGCAGCTACAAGAATCCAAAAACCAACAAAGCCTATGTAATTATTGGCAGGAAAAATGGTCCAAAAGATGGCAGCTACCTTTGGCAATATGAGATTCTAAGCGATACCATTTCTAAAATCGTAAAACTTAAATTGGTAAGAAAATTTGGCAATTATAGTGGCAAAAAAGAAATTGAAGCGATTGCGGTTGACCATAAACTTGGCTATATCTATTATTCTGATGAACATTTTGGCGTAAGAAAATACTATGCTGATCCAGAAAAAGGCAACGAAGAATTGGCCGCTTTTGGAACAGATGGTTTCTTCGACGATCAAGAAGGTATTTCCATTTACGAGCTTTCAGACACAACAGGTTACATAATTGTTTCAGACCAAGGTAGAAATGCTTTTAGAGTTTTTGCAAGAGAAGGCACTGCTGAAAATCCTCATGCGCATACTTTTGTGACCAGCATTCCAGTAAAAGCAGTTTCTAGCGATGGAAACGAGGTAACGCATCAAATCTTAAGCAATCAATTTCCTGGAGGATTATTTGTTGCCATGAGCGACGATAAAACCTTCCATTTTTATTCTTGGAAAGATTTTGCTGGCGATGTTTTAAAGACTAGACCATGAGAAAATTAATTTTAAGCATTTGCACAATTCTGAGCTATTCAATTATTGCATTTGCTCAAGGAAATTCACCCAAAACCGCCTCAGATTCTGAAGTGGTAATCTACCCGAAAGCGCTGAATTTCTTTGTAATTGGCGATTGGGGTAGAGTAGGAGAATTCAACCAAAAAGAATTGGCCATTACCATGGGCAAAGTTGCAGATAAGGTTGAGCCCGAATTTATAATCTCTACGGGCGATAACTTTTACCCCGATGGTGTTGCCAATACAAGCGATATCCACTGGAAAAGATCTTTTGAAGATGTGTACACTTCTTACTCGTTAATGTGTAATTGGCATGTGGTTTTAGGCAATCACGATTATCGTGGCAATGTTCAAGCGCAGATAGATTACAGCAATATTAGCCGTCGTTGGAATATGCCGTCCCGCTACTTCGCATTTGAAGAAACTTTGAAATCTAAGCAAAAAGTAGCCTTCATTTTTGTGGATACAAATCCCTTCGAAACCAAGTACTACAGCGAGAAAAACTACAAAAATGCAGTTACTGGTCAAGACACTACGAAACAGAAAATGTGGTTAGATAGCGTTTTAACAGCACATAAAGACACTAAGTTGAAGGTACTGATTGGTCATCACCCATTGTATTCTGGCGGAAAAAGACTAGAAGAAACCAAGAACATTGCACGTGCCTTCCAACCCATTTTCGAAAAACACAAGGTAAGCGCATATTTCGCAGGTCATGAGCACGATTTACAAGTTCTGAAACCAACATCAGGAAACACAGTTCATTTTGTATCGGGTGCAGGTTCAGAAATCAGACCAACCGGAAAGCAACCTTTTTCATTGTTTGCGGAATCGCAGCACGGCTTTATGGTAGTCTCCATTCTCGACGATAAAATGATAGTTCAAGTAGTAAATCTTGATGGAAAAGTGCTTTACCGATACAATGTAACGTTTTAGAGATTCTTTTTAATTAAGAAAAGCCACCAAGATCTAAATTGATTTTGGTGGCTTTTTTTGTGTTCCAGCCTAGCCTCCACAAAAGGGAGGAACAGGACAATACTAGCGATTTTATAAGTTTGATGAGTTTATTGAAATTATTTGATTCAGGAGGGTGGGTTTCATATTTTGCCCAATGTCTTTAAAGCTCCAGCGGAGCGCCATCTTAATAGAAGAACATTTCATTCATGTTTGGAGCGCCGTAGGTGCGGCATCGTTGGTATGGTTTTTATGTCGCACCTACGGCGCTCTAAATCAAATGCTAATTTATTTGCTATTACGATAGCGCTCCTCTGGAGCTAGGGTAAATCCGAGGAACTCCAATAAATGTTTGGGAATGTAGACAGATCAAAACAAAAAATCAATGCTTACAAATCAGAGAACAAACTGGCTTAGAAATAAAAATTTAATCCGTGAGAATCCGAGTAAATCCTGTGCGCCAAAAAAATTGAATCTGTGCAAAATCATCTAAATCTGTGCGAAACCTACAACTCCAATATCCTAAACGTCTCCCAGCTTTTTAAAAATAACCCTATAAGCAAAAAAAATTCTTTTTAAATATGGAGCTTAGGTAGCTTTGACTTTGCAAGAATTTCGTTTGCTCTTTCTAGCTTTTTTGGAAACAAAACTTTTCCTCGGTATTTCTCTAATCTTTTATCAATTGGAATAATTGGCAATTTTGAATTGTTCAGCTTATCAATCATAGACTTTTTCATTGATTCATTTAGTTTTTTTTGTGATTAAGTATGATTCGAAGTATTCCCCTATTTCAAAATTAACCCATTTTTCTTCTTTACTAAACCCAAAAATATGAAAATCCTCTGAAATTTCAGAAAGATTTTTTGTTATTCCCATTCTATAAAGTCTCGTTCTTGCCTCTGTACTTCCCGTTGCAAGAACCCAAGCATTTGGATGCTTTTGTATGAAAGCAATGACTATTGAAGCTACTGTTGCTAAAACTTTTACGCTATCACCATTATTTGTCACAGCATTATCATCAATTTCCATAGTCTTTTCGTCGAAATCGCCAAAAGCCAGATTGTAAACATTTTCTTCAGAAGTTTTTTGGAACTCAACAACTTTTTTAATCAA
>DAIRTB010000324.1:0-3412 GCA_036804105.1 Bacteroidota bacterium
ATGGCATTACTTTAATTAATTTTGGAATGGGTTCTCCAATGGCTGCCACACTTTCTGATTTGCTTACAGCAATTCGTCCAAAAGCAATGCTTTTTCTAGGAAAATGCGGCGGATTGAAACGCAAGAACAATATTGGCGATTTAATTCTTCCCATCGCAGCCATAAGAGGGGAGGGAACATCGAACGATTATCTTCCACCTGAAGTACCAGCATTACCTTCTTTTGCATTGCAAAAAGCCATCTCAACTACCATACGAGACGCTGGTTTAGATTATTGGACGGGAACAGTTTATACCACCAATCGCCGGGTTTGGGAGCACGATAAGGAATTTAAAAAATACCTGAAAACTTTAAGAGCAATGGCCATAGACATGGAAACAGCTACACTTTTTACCACCTGTTTTTACAATAAAATTCCGGCTGGCGCCTTGCTTTTAGTGAGTGATCAACCCATGATTCCAGAGGGTGTAAAAACAAGTGCCAGCGACACAAAAGTAACCGAAATGTTTGTTCAAAATCACCTAAAGGTGGGCATTGAATCGCTCAATCAGTTAATTAACAATGGCTTAACCGTAAAACATTTACGTTTCTAATGGCAGAATTGGCCTTTCAACCTGTATTCGAATTAATAAAGAAGAAACAGTATAAACCTATTATTTTTCTCCATGGCGAAGAACCATTTTTTATAGATGAAATTGCCGATTACCTAGAAGAAAACTTGCTTTCTGAAGCAGAGAAGGGTTTTAATCAGAGTATTTTATATGGCAACGATGTTGATGCTGGCACAGTTGTTTCGGCGGCGAAAAGATATCCCATGATGGCGCAGTATCAGCTGGTTATGGTAAAAGAAGCGCAACGATTGAAAGACATAGACAATCTTGCTTCTTATTGCGAAAAGCCATCGGCTTCTACCATTTTGGTAATTTGCTACAAAGACAAAATTGATAAGCGCAAGAAGCTTTTTAAGACCTTGCAAGGCAACAATGCCATTGTAATGTACAATGCCAAAATGTACGATAACAAGGTACCCGCATGGATTAATTCTTACGTAGAAAGCAAAGGTTTTAGAATCGATGCTAAAGCGGCAGCCGTAATGTTAGATTATCTGGGTGCCGATTTAAGCAAAATTGCCAACGAGATTAATAAGCTGATTATCAACCTAAAACCTGGGGCGCAAATTACCATTGAGGAGATTGAAAAGTTTATTGGCATAAGCAGAGATTACAATATTTTTGAACTTCAGAATGCGCTGGGCACTAGAAATTCTTTCAAAGCTTTCCAGATTGTACACTACTTTGCAGAGAATCCGAAAGCATCTAATTTCAGTATGGTAATGTGCATTTCTTCGCTTTATGGATATTATAGCAAGCTTTGGTCGTATCACTGCTTACAAGATAAAAGCAATGCCAACGTGGCATCTAAACTTGGGGTTTCTCCTTATTTTGTAAATGATTATGTTTCTGCTGCACGGGCATATTCTATGCCGAGAGTTAAAAAATCTATCGCTGTTCTTTTAGAGTACGATTTAAAATCGAAGGGGGTAGAGGCTTTAGGTGGAAACGAAGGGGAATTGCTGAAGGAGATGGTTTATAAGCTGCTTACTTAATTGATTTTGGATTATGGATGTTGGATTTTGGATGATGGAATTTGGATTTTTGATTGTATGGCTACTGCGATTGATAAGTAGATTGTAGCTACTTTTGAAATTGTTGTAAGTGTGTTCTTTCTTCTTTCAAATTATAAGTGAAGCATTACTTTCTGAAGGAGTAAAACTAATAATGCGTGTGTTTTGGGCATATTTTAGCTAAATTCGTATTTATTAATTTAAAAAACTATGTCTAGTACTAAGCCAATAAACGTCTTCTATATTGTTGTTTCACTTCTAATTACCATCTTGCTTATCATTTTCGCTTTTCAGAATAAAGGGCAATTGGATATTAACTTTTTTGGAGCAAAATTCATTACCTCAAAACCGCTTGGCTTACTATTGGTTAGCATTTTCGGATTTCTAATTGGCATGCTCGTAACCCTAAAATATCTTTGGAGCTCAAACCAAAAATTGAAAGCTACTGAGAAGTTGAACAGAGATTTGGCCATTGAAATAGCCTTATTACACAAGAAAATTGCAGAGCGATATTAATAGTAAGCATTTTACAATAAGATAGCAGGCCATACATCATCTAAAATAAAAGAAAAGAGAAGCCTATTTATTTTTATTGTTGGATTTAAAGCCGTAAATCTTTTAAGGGGCTGCTACATTTTAACCCTTCATTTTGTTAAAAACCTTTACTTTGCAACTGGTAAGATGGAAGAAGAGCAAAAACCACAACAGCATATTTTAATTGATGGGATGTACGAGAATTGGTTTCTCGATTATGCATCTTATGTTATTCTTGAGCGTGCCATTCCTTCAATTGAAGATGGGTTAAAACCAGTGCAGCGCCGCATTCTACATGCGATGAAGGAAATGGACGATGGCCGTTTCAACAAGGTGGCCAATATAATAGGGCAAACCATGCAGTATCACCCCCACGGAGATGCCGCAATTGGAGAAGCCATGGTGAACATGGGTCAGAAGGATCTGCTTATTGAAACGCAAGGAAACTGGGGCGATAACCGCACAGGAGATTCCGCCGCTGCTGCTCGTTATATTGAAGCACGGCTATCAAAGTTTGCCCTGGAAATTGCCTTTAACGCTCAAACTACCAAATGGCAACTTTCGTACGATGGCAGAAAACGAGAACCCATAAACCTCCCGATGAAATTTCCTTTACTCCTCGCTCAAGGAGTTGAAGGTATTGCCGTTGGTTTGTCTACCAAAATTCTTCCGCACAACTTTTGTGAGTTAATTGATGCATCTATAAAACACTTAAAAGGAGAAGATTTCGAGCTTTTTCCCGATTTTCTAACGGGTGGAATGGTAGATGTTGCTAATTACAACGAAGGTGCAAAAGGTTCTAAGGTTCGTGTTAGAGCAACCATTGAAGAGCTTGACAAGAAAACCCTAATTATTAAAGATGTGCCTTACGGCGTTACCACAGGTTCATTAATGGAATCTATTGTAAAGGCCAACGATAACGGTAAAATCAAGGTTAAAAAAGTAGTAGATAATACCGCCAAAGATGTGGAAATTCAGGTGCAATTAGCGCCAGGAGTTTCGCCAGATATTACCATCGATGCGCTTTATGCCTTTACCGATTGCGAGGTTTCTGTCTCTCCAAATGCTTGTGTAATTATCCAAGATAAACCACATTTTCTTTCGGTTAAGGAAATTCTCCGTACCTGTACCATGCAAACACGTGATTTGCTAAAATGGGAATTGGAGATTAAAAAAGCTGAACTAGAAGATAAATGGCACTTTTCATCGCTCGAAAAAATATTTATTGAAAATAGAATTTATCGCGATATTGAG
>DAIRTB010000325.1:0-3411 GCA_036804105.1 Bacteroidota bacterium
TTGGTTGTAGACTTTGGTGATTTCGGATTTCGGAAAAGTTCTGCTCAAATTACTGGACTTTATAGTCCAGAAGAATTAATTGGGAAACAAGTTGTTGCCGTGGTAAACTTCCCCGCAAAACAAATCGCCAACTTTATGAGTGAATGCCTAATTCTGGGTGGGCTTGGAGACGATAGGGCTGTGGTTTTGCTTCAACCAGAAAGGTCAATAAGAAATGGAAGTAAAGTAGGTTGATTATAGCGGAGAAAATCACCCAAAAAAAAGAAGCTCAGCAATACAGCTGAGCTTCTTTTTTTATTGAATGATGTTTCTAAACTATCTACCTGTTGGGCTACCTACACGGATCATTGCGCAACGGAATCCGATATCATCCGTCGACATGTTTTCGTCTAAGTATCTACGAGTACCTGGATTTAACCAATATGGTAAATCTCTCCAGCTACCACCTTTGTAAATTCTTGCTTGGTTGTTAACTAAAGTTGTTGCTTCGCTATACAAACCAATGGTATCCAAGTAATCAACAACGTTAGGATTTGTATAACCCTTAGTATCTAGTTCACGCTCAAGTCTTCCTAAAGAATCTCTGATGTAAAGATTGTCGATATCTTTTTTCTTCACCGTGTATTGGTTACCTCTAAAGGTATTGAAGTCTTCTGCATCGATAAAAGTTAAAGGACGGTATAAATCTAGTACCCATTCGTTAACGTTACCAGCCATATTGTACAAACCGAAATCATTCGGGTAGTAAGATACAATTGGAGCGGTAGGAGCTGCATTATCGTTTAATTTACCTGCGATACCCATTAAGTCACCACGACCTCTTTTAAAGTTGGCAAGAATTTCTCCTTGAGCTTTTCCAGCTTTAGGGTTACGAGCTGAGTGGCCATTCCAAGGATATAATCTTCTATCAGAAATGTTTTCGCCAGTTCCGTTGCCAATTAAAGCAAGGGCTGCGTATTCCCATTCTGCTTCAGTAGGTAATCTATAAGCTGGCTGAAGAATACCGTCTTCCATGGTAATACTTCTAGTATCCATGTTAGGGTCTAAGCTTTTCTTAGCTTTTTTCACTTCTGGAACATATAATCCGGCAACATAAGCTTCGGTATTGAAATTCTCTTGGCCTGCTTGGTTAGGATTGTTTTTGATATATCCTTCTTTAACCAAAAGATACTCGTTAACTCGGTCTGTTCTCCAAATACAATAGTCGTTAGCTTGTTTCCAAGAAACACCTACTACTGGATATTGATTGTAAGCTGGGTGACGTAAGTAATTTTCAACATAAGGCTCATTGAATGCTAATTCACGTCTCCAAACAGTGGTATCTGGTGTAGCAGCATCCAAAACTTCTGGATATTCTTCGCCAAATACTCTCGCTAACCAGTAAAGATATTCTCTGTAATGTACGTTAGCAACCTCTGTTTCGTCCATGTAAAAAGAAGATACAGTTACTCTTCTAGGAATGTTATCGAATTCGTAAGTAATATTTTGCTCGGTTTGACCCATTACAAAAGTACCACCTTCAATAAGTACCAAGCCTGGACCTGTTTCTTGCTCTTTGTATTTGGCAACTTCGAAGCCACCATTTTTAGAGTCATTGTAATTCCAACCAGTTTTGTCTGATTTGTCTTTACTACACGAAGTAGCGAAGATAGACGCAGCTAAAGCAGCAATTGCTAGAAAATTGGTTGTGCTTTTCATTTTTAAATTCTCGAAATGCATGTATTGGGTAGTAAAAAGTTTAAAATTTGATTAGAAGCTCGGGCAATCAAGTCTTGTTGGAGCTTTCTTTATAGTACGTTTTTTCGGCTCTAATAGTATACCAAGCGAAATTTCGTGTGAACCTGCAGTTGCAGTTTTTAAGTCAGATGTAGTAACATCAAAACTGTATCCAAATCGGAACATCCCTTGCGAAATACCAGCTAATAAAATTAACGCATCTCCATTAGTTCCACCAATTCTGTACCAAGCACCACCAACAATTGGACCTCTAGTAATGTATGTACCGAAGTTAATTTCTTGAAATTCTCTTTGGCGCATGTAAATAATATTTGGACTCAATTTAGTTTCCGGTCTTGCGTATGTTTTTTTGGCAATTACTAAGTTTGATCCAACGTGTCCTGTAAATTTCATTGGTAATTCTGAGTTGGCAACTGGAATCAATAAAGATTCATTTGGTTGTGTAAGGTGGTGAACTGCCCCACCAAAATATAGTTTCTCAGAATAAACTACCAAACCAGTTGAAAAGTCGAAATAATTTGCATTGGTTTCTCCACCTGGAGGCACATTTTCGAGTGTTGCTCTTGTTATGCCCAACCTTGCATCAATTTGATCTCCAAAAACTAGGTTATTCCAATTTAAGGTTTTTGTTTGGTAAGCTGCCTGAAAACCAGCCTTTAGAGACCATTTTCTATTCAAATTTAAATTGTAAGAGTACATGGCAGCAACCGAATTGGTTTTAAATGTAGTTTCTCCAGCCAAATCTTGCATTACTTGAATCCCAATACCACCAGAAAGTGCTGGTATATATTGATCATATGAGGCTGCGTAGGTAACATAATTTCCTGGAAATTCAGGCCATTGATTTCTGTAATTCAGTGCAAAACGAGCCCCAATGTTACTTCCTGCCAAGGCTGGATTTAAATAAAGAGGATTAGCATAAAATTGCGAAAAGTGTGCATCCTGCGCTTGAGTTGTTATAGCAACAAACGTAAGAAACAAAAGGAATGTAATTTTCCTAAGCATTGGCAGTATTTTAAAACGTAAAAATGTAAAATCGTATCGGTATTCCAAAGAAAAAGATTTTTTTTAACAATCTATGGCGATATCTTTGCAATAATTGTAAGGTTATTCAAAAAAAACAAGCATAGCAAACAATTTTTTTAAAATCTTGTGGTTATTCCATAGTTGCCTATTCAAATTTTAATGATGTTCAAAAAGCTACTTACAGTTTTAATTTTGGTTTTGACCTGCTTTACTATAAATGCGCAAGAAATAAAGCGTCTGGAATGGTCAATCAATAATAAAATAGAACTCGATGGAAGCGCATCGCAAAAAAAGATATTAAGTTGCAAATCTTGCATACCAACTTTTGGTCTACCTCATTACCAAGAAACTGAGCCTTATTTTACCAATACCTATCCAAATATCACTTTAGAGAATTTAACAATTCAAACTTTAGAAGTAGATCCAGCAACCCTTATTGGTGAAATTCCAGCTGATTTTTCTGTAAATAAAAAAATTGGTTGGATAAAAAAGCAAGCGCATTTAATTGTTACAGTGAATCCGGTAAGATTAAGAAATGGAAAAGTTGAGGTAATTAAAGAATTCTCCTTTGGATATAAACCAAGTAACGAAGCTATTCCTTCGCATTCTTCTGTCCAAACATCTAATCAGCGTACCACAAACGCTAAT
>DAIRTB010000326.1:0-3408 GCA_036804105.1 Bacteroidota bacterium
TTACCATTAGCCATGTAATAGAATACGAGCCAGATTTAAGCTGTTTTCCAGATGATGATGGTAAGGATAGTGTATCCCAAACGTTTAGGTTAATAGCTTCTCGAAATGAATTCCAAACCCATGGAACATTTAGAGGAGTATTAGCAGGTCAAATAGACTCTTTCGATATTAAAATCTTGGAAGTAGACATAAATGGGCTGCCTGCAAATTTACAGAGTGCAATGGGTCAGTATTTTATAAATTTACACAATAGAGGAGATACCTTATCTAGTGGCTTTGGTGGATTAATAACCGTCGGTGGTTTTTTATACAATAGGAAAGGTGTGTTTAGGGAATCTTTAGATGGAACATTTGAAGTTTATCAAAATGGAACATTTGAAATGAAGTATAAAGATAATGGCAATCCTGTTACAGGAGATGGCTTATGGCACACATTTAAAGGTAGAAAGGTAAACTAAATCATGAAAAAAATAAATATTCTAGTATTTCTTTTTTGCATTCTTTGTATTGCAGAAAATACCCAAGCACAATTTCCCTGTGTAAGAAACATCTCCACAAATCCCAATAACCCATTTAATACGGAATGGGGGGCAATGTTTCCAGAGGATCCAGGTAGTTTTGTAAATACTCAATTTAACTGGTATTATTTGGCACCAAACATTACTATAAATAGAGTTTTGGATGGATGGACTCTTCCTAGTAGTTTTCCCACAGCTTATGGTATGACATGGCCATTTGATAACTCAAATGGGCCTGGAACTAACTACTTATATGGCAATATTAGTGATGCAGAGAAAAGAGATTTTCATTGGGAAGATGGTTGGGAGTTATTGTGGATGAACTTAGGCTTCTTACCCAATGGAGATCCATCCAATCCAAAAGCTCCAAATGCATGGCATCCCAATCCTGAGTATCCCAATCCTGATTTTGCACCTTATTTTGTATTGTATAACAGATATAGAGGAACAATGAGAATATTTTTCAACATTTGGTGGTTTGAGCAACCTTATCATAATGTGACTGTATCCTTGCAGTTCTCAGAAATTTCCGGAACTAATAATAAAATATCTGGCATTTTACGGCACACAGATGCTTTAGACCAGGCACTAGACAAAAAATCTAATATAACTAAAGCCCCGAAGGGGTGACATATCTTAGCATAGGGTAACGCCCTATGCTCTGGCGCAAGAATTTTTATTACAAATAATCAAGGAGATTGCGGGTCAAGCCCGCAATGACGAGGCTGGTAAAATCGCATCACCAAACCAGCACATCAGCGCATCAGCACATCACCACATAAGCAAATCAGCACATCAACCCATCACCAAATCAATCTCTATTATTCTCAGGGAAATGTTTGTCTATAATTGCGGGAAGTTTTTTAAGGTAGGTAAACTCTCTATATCTGGTTTTGGCATCTGCCGCTGGGCTGCCGAAATACACTTTGGCTCCTTTTAGCGATTTGCTCACGCCGCTTTGTCCAAGCACAACTGCGCCTCTTTCTATTAGCAGATCTTTCTGAACTCCTACTTGGCCCCAAAGGGTAACATCGTCTTCAATTATAACTTTGCCGCCAATGCCTACCTGCGCAGCAAAAAGGCAGTTTTTGCCAATTATTGTGCCGTGACCAACATGCACATGGTTGTCTATTTTAGTGCCTTCGCCAACAACGGTATCGCCGCTTACTCCTTTATCAATGGTGCAGCCTGCGCCAATTTCCACATCGTTTTCAATAACTACTCTGCCGCAGCTGAGTAGTTTATCGTAACCAGTTGGGCGTTTTTTAAAGTAAAAGGCATCGGCACCAATTACGGTGTTAGCGTGGATAATCACATTGTTACCAATAATTGCGTTATCGTAGATTACAACGCCAGGGTGAATTTGGCAATTCTTTCCGATCGAAACATCGGCTCCAATTGTTACACGGTGAGAAATAATTGTGCCCTCGTCTATGGTAGAGTTTTCGCTAATAATTAAGTCTGAAGATGCAGAAATCTTATGCGTATAATACTTTTTTACAAGTTTGTTATAATCTCTGAAAGGATCTTCTGAAAGTAAGATGGCTTTGCCTGCCGGAATCTCAACTTCTGTGCTGTTGATTATGATAACCGATGCTTTGGAATGCAACGCACGGTCGAAATACTTGTGGTAATCTACAAAGGTTAAGTCTCCCTCAACAATTTTATGAATTTCGTTGAGTCCAGAAACCATTAAGTTTTGGTTGCCAAAGTGCTGAGCACCAATATAATTTGAAATTTCGAGTACAGGTACCGGTTCTTTCAGATTCATTTTTTCTTCTTTATTAAACTAATTAACCAATAAAAGGCTCAAAAGCGCTAATTTTGAAACCGAATTCAAACATAAGCAATAGAACATGAAATCTACTTCTCTTACTGAAAAACATATCGCACTTGGCGCAAAAATGGTTCCTTTTGCAGGTTATAACATGCCTGTGAGCTACGAAGGCATAAAAGTTGAACACCATGCGGTAAGAAATTCAGTGGGAATGTTTGATGTTTCGCACATGGGAGAGTTTAAAATAACGGGTGCCGGTGCTTTAGATTTAATTCAATATGTAACTTCTAACGATGCTGCAAAACTTACAGATGGCAAAGTGCAATATTCATGTTTACCAAACGGAAAAGGTGGAATTGTAGACGATTTATTGGTTTACCGAATAGCAGCAGACGATTATCTACTTGTAGTTAATGCATCGAACATAGAAAAAGATTGGAATTGGATTAAGCAGCACAATACGTTTGGTGCACAAATGGAAGACATTTCTGAGCAAACCAGTTTATTGGCAGTGCAAGGTCCAAATGCTGCCAAAGTTTTGAAAAGTCTTTGTGATTTAGATCTAGAGAATATGGAATACTACACATTCGGAATCGGCAAATTTGCAGGTTTCGAAAATGTGATAGTTTCTGCAACTGGATATACAGGTGCTGGTGGTTTTGAGATTTACTTGCCGAACGAAGCCGCTCCTGCTGTTTGGGATGCCATTTTAGAAGCTGGAAATCCATACGATTTAAAACCTGCTGGCCTTGGTTGTAGAGACACCCTTCGCTTAGAAATGGGGTTTTGTTTGTACGGAAACGATATTAACGATACCACATCGCCAATTGCTGCTGGATTAGGTTGGATAACCAAATTTACCAAAGATTTTATTGATAAAGAGGTGTTGGCAAACCACAAAGCCAATGGTGTAGCCCAAAAATTAGTTGCTTTCGAGATGATGGAAAGAGGAATTCCGAGACAACATTATCGCATTTTAAATGCCGCTGGAGAGCCAGTTGGCGAAGTTACTAGTGGATCTGAATCGCCAACAACAGGTAAACTAATCGGTTTAGGTTATGTGGATGTAGCCTTTTCTAAAGCAGGTTCAGAAATATTTATCGATATCAGAAA
>DAIRTB010000327.1:0-3405 GCA_036804105.1 Bacteroidota bacterium
GGTACTCACCAATCCTTCACAACCTCTGGAATCAGACATCAACATCATTGCAAAACCGAAAGGGAAAAGGCCACTGACAATCAATCAGTTATCAGGTGGTGAAAAAACTTTAACAGCAACTGCGCTTTTGTTTGCTATTTACTTGTTTAAACCAGCACCGTTCTGCGTTTTCGACGAAGTGGATGCGCCCTTGGATGATAACAACATCGAGAAATTCAATAAGATTATCCGCAAGTTTTCCGATGCTTCACAGTTCATAATCGTAACCCACAACAAAAAAACAATGGAAACTACCGATATTATTTATGGTGTTACCATGGTAGAACAAGGCGTTTCTCGAGTGGTTCCAGTAGATTTAACCATGCTGAATTAAGGTTCGAGGGATGATTCTATGCTACCTCACGTAGAGAGGGTGTTCGCTAAATGAAAAAGCGCTTGGGTTATTTTTTGAATTAATTGGTGTCAACCTTACAATGTTTTTATAGTTTAACTTTCTATCCCTAGTGATGAACAATAATTATTAAATGAATTGCATTTATTGCTATTTAGAAGTTGAAGGATATCATCTTTATCAATAACTCCTAAAAATCTATTAACATCACCTTTTTTCTTATCATACGATTCTCCGACCAGTTTCATTATGTTATTTATTAAACCAGCAGGATGAAAGATGTCAAGCTCAGGATTCGAATTATTTAGATGGTACCCAAAAGCATCCTTTATCCTTTCATTGTTTAAATTGGAATTTAATCGTTCAAAAATATTGGAAATTGAAAGAAGCCAAGATTCAAGCTCCATTATTGCAAAGTGAAAGTGGATTTTATCTGGATATGAGGCTTTAGCATCAATTGATTCCTTATGACCATTTATAAACTTTTTATTGGTTTCTAAATCAATTTTCGAGTTTTTTACAGTTTCTCTGTATTCCTTTGAGTACATGTCTCTTAATCCGATAATTTTATGAAACCCTTGATTTTCACTCAGAAGATACTTTTCACGTTTTAGAATACTTGATAATACTTTTTTATCGTTACCAATATTCAAGATTTGGAAATAAATTCTAGCACTTTTATTAGGAAACTGGTATTCAGTAGGATTTAAATCATGGTCATTAAAAAGATTGTAACACTCGATCCAGATGTTTTGATATTCAAAGTATTTAAGTAAAAGTTCTCTTGTGAAAATTAATTCAGATTGACCTTCTACAAATATAGCAGTTTTAATCATACCCCTTGCGACTTAATAAAACTAGAGGAAAAGAAATCGAAGTTAGAAAGGCCAGTAAATTTAAAGTTTTCGAAAATTTCAGGATTAGAAACAATGTTCAATCCTTCCACTTGCTTTCCATCTCGAATAAGTACATTCCAGTATTTTAAATCAACAACTTCCATCAAAAAACTATCATTGGATGTTGCAATTAATTGAATTTCAGATGTCATACATTTTTCGAAAATCAATTTTCCGAGCTTATTTGCTCGCTCAAAGTCTAGACCTTCACATAAATCATCAATAATTATTGTAGCTGGCTTCTTTCTACTTATTAAGAATTGTAAGAACACAATTACAGCCAAAGCCCTAAACATACCCTGAGATAGTTTATAATGAGGTATAAGCTTATTAATTCCAAATTCCTTTACATAAATTATAGGGTTCTCACCTTTTTCTTCTATTGTAATTTTTTCTATACTATATGCAATATTGTTAAAATCGCTTATTATTTGTTCTTTGTCACTATTGTTTAATGCTTTAAAAAGGGCTGGAATTTCTTCAACAGCAGTCAATAAATCGTATTCTTGTTGGTTTAGAAGTGAATACGGACTAATATTCCCAAACTTAAATCCATAAGACTGTTCTGCCCAATTTGCAATAACCTCAAGAAATGGGAATTTTTTAACATCTTTATTTGAATGTATAATTAGTTTATTTTCAGGTGGGTATATTAACTCAAATTTCCCGTTGTTTAAGAAGTTTTTAATTTTTGCAGATCCATTTAAATCTTTTTTGTCTCTAGACAATACCAGCTCTCCATTTAGTAATATTTTTTCAAATGTTACGCCCTGATTGTTTGATTTTGTACTAAATTTATATTGTATTTCTTGATTTTTGTAGTTTTCGAACTTTATATCCCATTGCCCACCCCAATTCAAGCTTCTCTTTTGAGTTAACATTTTCACAAGCAAATCAATTGTATGTAAAGTCCGAGTTTTTCCTGTGGAATTCTTTCCTACGATTAAGTTTACATCGCTTAACTGTAAGTTTTTTAAAGACCAATTTGAGTCCTCATAGGATAGTTCTTTAATTTTCATTTTACCACATTAATGTTAAACAAAGGTACTGATTTTGAGAATTGCGATAATTAAATAAACAAACAAATCAAAAGTAATTGTAAGTTATTCTCACGGATTTCTTTGTATTAATGCTTTCCTTAAACTTTTTGCTTTAATTTCTCGTATTTTTGCATCCTTTTAAATTGGAGCGCAAAGCTTCGTTCATTCCATGAAAGACCATCAAGAAATAAATCTGCGTAGAACATTTGGTATTATTAGTCATCCCGATGCTGGAAAAACCACATTAACCGAGAAGTTACTGCTTTTTGGTGGTGCAATTAATACAGCAGGGGCGGTAAAATCGAACAAGATTACCAAATCTGCAACCTCAGATTTCATGGAAATTGAAAAGCAAAGAGGTATTTCGGTGGCAACATCGGTAATGGGATTTATGTACGATGGCTACAAAGTGAACATCTTAGATACTCCCGGTCACAAGGATTTTGCAGAAGATACTTACCGCACGCTTACCGCTGTGGATAGCGTAATTCTGGTAATCGACTGTGTGAAGGGTGTGGAAGAGCAAACACGTAAACTAATGGAAGTTTGCAGAATGCGAAATACACCTGTGATTGTTTTCATCAACAAGATGGATAGAGAAGGGCAGGATCCGTACGATTTGCTCGATGAATTGGAGAAAGAATTGTCAATTTCTACTCGTCCGTTAACCTGGCCAGTTGGCATTGGCGCTACTTTTAAGGGAGTTTACAATTTGTACGAACAGGAGTTGAATCTCTTTTCGGTAAACAAAACCAAGAAATCGAACGATGTGGTGAAGATTGAAAACATAAACGATCCTTTGATTGATGCTAGAGTTGGTGAAAAATTCGCTGCCAAATTGAGAGACGATGTTGAGCTGATAGAATCGGTTTTCGAGCCATTTAATGAAGAATTGTACCGAGATGGATATTTAGCACCCGTTTTCTTCGGATCAGCCATTAATAATTTCGGCATTCAGGAATTGCTAGATACGTTTGTGAAGATCGCTCCATCGCCAAGAGCGAGAATGGCATCAGATAAATTAATTGAGCCAACCAATCCTAAATTCTCAGGTTTTGTGTTTAAAATTCACGCAAAC
>DAIRTB010000328.1:0-3403 GCA_036804105.1 Bacteroidota bacterium
AAATCTTCTGAAGGCCCCATTTTCATATCGGCTAAATCTGAAAGCACTCTTTCTTTAACTGTTGGCCAAATAGATTTCGGGATGTATGCCCTAGAAGCTGCAGAACATTTTTGTCCTTGAAATTCGAAAGCGCCTCTAGATATTGCAGTAGCTACAATATTGGTATCGGCAGAGTGGTGGGCAATAATAAAGTCTTTACCACCCGTTTCGCCAACAATTCTTGGGTAAGATTTGTATTTGTGGATGTTGTTTCCAATGGTTTTCCAGATGTTTTGGAATACTCCAGTTGATCCTGTAAAGTGGATTCCTGCAAAATCTGGGTGAGAGAAAATTACGTCTCCAGCCGTTGGGCCGTCAACAAAAACTAAGTTGATAACCCCATCTGGCAAGCCAGCTTCTTTGAAAAGCTGCATTAAATAGTATGCTGAGTAAATTTGTGTGTTAGAAGGTTTCCAAACAACGGTGTTACCCATTAAAGCTGGCGAGGTTGGTAAATTACCAGCAATTGAAGTAAAATTGAAAGGAGTTAAAGCGAAAACAAATCCTTCCAAAGGTCTGTATTCAACTCTATTCCAAGTAGTTGGAAGCGATTCTGGCTGCATCTTGTAGATCTCTGTCATGTACTGAACATTAAATCTAAAGAAGTCTATCAGCTCGCAAGCGGCATCGATTTCTGCTTGGAAAGAGTTCTTAGATTGCCCCAACATGGTAGAGGCATTTAGCAACCAACGGTAAGGACCAGCTAGTAAATCGGCCATGCGTAAGAAAATGGCGGCTCTTTGCTCCCAAGGTAGACCTTCCCATTTAGCTTTTGCCTCAAGTGCTGCCTCAATGGCCATTTTTACGTGCGATGCATCGCCTTCGTGGTAGTGGGCAATAATGTGCTTATGATCGTGTGGTGGCGCAATAGATTTGGTTTTTCCTGTTCTAATTTCTTTCCCACCAATAAACATGGGGATATCAATTATTTTGCTGCGCATTTCTGCAATAGCTGCTTGAAGTTTTTCACGCTCTGCACTACCAGGCGCATAAGGTAAAACCGGCTCGTTTTTAGCTACCGGAACATTAAAAAATCCGAACGACATAAATTTTGAATTTTGTTAGGCACAAAAGTAGGTAATGCGAGCTATTTCTCCACGATTTTAGTGGGGTGTTTATTAGCACAATTCTTTTCAAAACTTAGGCGCATTTCTTTTTTAGACGATGCATTTAACTAGTATGTTACTTTTCAGAATCACAACTCAGCATCACCCTAAATAAAAATATATTTCTTTTTATTGGGGATGTTTTACCTGCAATTCAACTTACGGCATTTATAAACACGACATCACCACAAAAAAATAAACCACAAATTATTAAGCACTTAACAATAATTATGTAAGGACGTAAGGTTTGATGTAAACCAATTTCTATTTTTGCTTAAATTTAAATGAAATCTTTATGATGAAAAAATTATTCTTAGGTATACTTACCTGCGGATTGTTAAGTTCGGCAATGGCTGGTTCTCCGCCTGATGAAGGTATGTGGTTGCCACTTTACCTGAAGTCTTTGAACCAAAACAACATGGTTGCCAGAGGTTTACAACTTTCTGCCGATGATATTTACAACGTAAATAAATCGAGTGTTAAAGATGCAATTGTACAATTAGGTGCTTTTTGTACTGCTGAAGTTGTATCGGGAGAAGGCCTTCTTTTTACCAATCACCACTGTGCGTACGATGCAATTGCAACTAACTCTAGCACCGCTAACGATTACTTGACCAATGGTTTCTGGGCTTACAAAAAAGGCGAAGAATTGCCAAATCCTGGTTTAACTGCTTCTATCTTAGTTAGAATGGAAGATGTAACGGGAAGAGTTCGTGCTGTTTTAGACAAAGTGTCTGAAGCAGAAAGAGCTGCAGAATTTAGAAAAATCTCGAAAGAAATTAGCGATGAAGCTGAAAAAGGTACACACTACAAAGCTAATGTAAGAAGTTACATGAATGGAAATCAATTTATCCTTTCGGTTTCAGAAGTTTTTAAAGATGTTCGTTTGGTTGGTGCACCACCATCGTCAATAGGTAAATTTGGTGGCGATACAGACAACTGGATGTGGCCACGCCATACTGGCGATTTCGCTGTTTTGCGTATCTATGCTGGAGCAGATAACAAACCAGCCGATTACTCAACTGAAAATGTTCCCTACAAACCGAAACACGTTTTGCCAATCAACATCGATGGAGTTGAAAAAGACGATTACGTTATGATTATGGGCTACCCTGGAAGAACTTCCAGATATTTAACCGCTTCAGATATTCAAAGTAGAATTGAGAATTTAAATCAATCGATTATCGATTTGTTCGGCACCAAAATGGGCGCCATGAAAGAAAACATGGACAGAAGTGATGCGGTTAGATTGCAAATGGCTTCTACTTATGCTTCTGGTATGAATACCTACAAATATTTTATCGGCCAAAATACGGGTTTAAAAAAAGACGATTTAGTTGGTAAAACTCAGGCTTACGAGCAAAAATTGCAAACTTGGATTGATAGCGATGCGGATAGAAAATCGCAATACGGAACACTTTTAGCTGATATCGCTAAGATTATGGAGGCCACAGCGCCTCTAACTAGAGATGCAAACTATGTTCGTTTCACCTTTTTAGACAATGCTGTTGCAAATCGTTCTCAAATACTTGCTCCAGTTATTTCTCAGTTAAAAGAGAAGAAGCCAGATATGGCAAAAGTAAATGAATTAGCTGCTAAGGCTAAAAAAGACCTTGAGGCCTACAACGCAGAAATAGACGAGCAATCCGACATGGAAATATTTAGTGCAATGCTGGGCAATTATTTTAAAAACATGCCCGAAGATAAGCATCCACAGTATTTCAAAGATTTGAAAACGAAAGCAAAACACAACGTAAATTCAATTATAATAATGAATTTCGTTTCAGACTTAAAGAATAAATCTATTCTAGGTTCTAACGAAAAGGCCATGGCATTTTTAGATAAACCATCGGCAAAGGCAATTAAAAAAGACCAAGGTCTTACTTACATGGATTCTATTATGCCTTTAGCAATGTCTTCGGGTATGAAATTACAAGCTGCTCGTGGGGATTTAGATAAATACTACCGTTTATTAACTCAAGCTAGAATGGAGTTTGAAAGAGGTAAATCTTTCTATCCAGATGCTAATTCAACATTACGTTTAACCTACGGAAACGTACTAAGTTACGATGCAAGAGATGCGGTTAAGTACAACCATTTCACCACTATGAAAGGTATCATGGAAAAAGAAGACCCAACTAGCGATGAGTTTACTGTTCCTCAGAAGTTGAAAGATATCTACAAAGCCAAAGATTTTGGTCCGTACGGAACAGATGGCGATGTAAGAGTTGGATTCTTATCGAATACCGATATTACTG
>DAIRTB010000329.1:0-3399 GCA_036804105.1 Bacteroidota bacterium
TTATCAGCACCTAAAATATCTGTAAACGCATTCCATCCACCACTTCCATTTGCTGTTTGATAACCAAGGTTATCTACTTCCCAATAAATAGCGAAATCTGCTCTAAAAGGCAAAATTGGGGTAATTCCCCAATGCAATATTCCAGTTTGACTGCCATTAGAATTACTACCTCCCGAAACTGGGATAGTCGGATTTATATCAAAATAGGCAATAACGGGTTGATTTCCAGAAGTGTTTTTTCTAAGGTATAAATAATTATCATCCCAGCCGATAGACCAACCATTAACACCAGTTGCATAACCAGCATCAACATTTCCATCAATCGTGGGAGGAGTGGTAAAAAATTGTGCTTTTAGGTTTATAGAAGCAAATGTAAGCAAAGCGCAAAGCGCCGATAAGTAGAGTTTTTTCATTTCTTATTGTCAGTTTAACAGGAATTTAAATGCGAAATGAAAAATTTTTTCTTCAAAAACAATTTGGTGTGTTCTTTAAGTTATTTTTTTAAAAAATAGGCTTATTTCTTGTTTAGTAGAATAATATGAATAATGAATTTTATGATACAAACAGTATTTTATTTTAGCCATTTTTTACTTTCAATTCTAGTTGAAAACTGAAAATTAAATTGTTGTATTCCTAGCCTTTTAAGATAGATGTTACTGTTTACACGATTATTTCTGCTTCTTATAAAATTTATTTTTGCTATAATTAACTGATAATGAGTTAATTAAACTAAATCTTCTCATTTATTTACTACTTAACCAAAAAAACTCTTGCAAGGCAAAATTAAAAAACTAAATTTGCGGCCAAAATTAGGAGGTAAGAAATATGTATTGGACCCTAGAATTGGCCTCACATTTAGAAGATGCGCCGTGGCCAGCAACCAAAGATGAATTGATAGACTATGCTATTCGATCAGGAGCACCTTTAGAAGTTATAGAAAATTTGCAAGAATTAGAAGATGATGGTGAACCTTATGAAACCATCGAAGAGATTTGGCCGGATTATCCTACCAAAGACGATTTCTTCTTCAACGAAGACGAATATTAATTGCTAAATTGGTGCTGAATGATTTCAGCGAGTAATAAATCGAAAGGGGTGGTGATTTTAATATTATAATCATCACCTTTTACTGTTTTTATGGATATCCCATAATGTTCCACAACTGAGGCATCGTCTGTAAAACTATCTTGATAAGTTTGCTCATATGCTTGCTTCAAAACATCATACTGAAAAATTTGAGGTGTCTGAACCCGCATATAATCATTTCGGTTAACCACAGTGCTTTGATTGCCACCTACAAGCTTTCGTAAGCTGTCTGAAACAGGTAAAACAGGCACAATCGCTTCACCACTTTCACTAGCAGTTATGAGGTCGTTTAAGAGTTGCTTTGATACAAAAGGCCGTACACCATCGTGAACCATCACCAAATCGACCTCCCTCATTGCCTCCAAACCATTTTTTACAGAATGAAATCTTTCGGCACCGCCAACTACAACTTTCACTTCTGGAAATTTACTAGCAAGATTTTCTTCCCAAAAGGTAAGGGCATTAAATGGCAACACTACCACAATATGGATATTGGGTATTGCTGTTTGTATGTTTTGAATGTTTAACTCTAAAATAGATTGGCCATTGAGTTCTAGAAATTGCTTAGGAATTTGCGTTCCCATTCTTTTGCCAGAACCGCCGGCTACTATAATTATTCCAATTTCCAAAGGTGGAAAATTAAATAATCAACATTGCATCGCCATAGGTAAAGAAGCGGTAGTTTTCTGCCATCGCTTCTTTGTAGGCTTTCATAATGAGATCATAACCACCAAATGCGGTTGCCATCATCAATAAAGTAGATTCTGGTAAATGGAAATTGGTTAACATGCAGTTTGCTATGCTAAATTCGTATGGAGGGAAGATGAATTTGTCTGTCCAACCTCCTGCTGGTTTCATATGCCCGTCTGATGAAACCGACGATTCTGCGGCACGCATACTCGTAGTTCCAATAGCGCAAATACGTTTTTTAGCATCGATGGCTTTATTCACAATTTTGCAGGCATCTTCTCCAACTTCAAAGTTTTCTGAGTCTGATTTGTGTTTGGTAAGATCTTCAACTTCAACAGTTCTGAAAGACCCTAAACCCACATGAAGGGTAACTTCAGCAAATTCAACACCTTTAATTTCAAGACGTTTCATTAAATTTCTGCTAAAATGTAAGCCTGCCGATGGAGCAGCAACTGCGCCTTCTACTTTTGCAAAAATGGTTTGGAAACGCTCCTTGTCATCCTCATCTGCATCTCTCCCCAATTCTTTTGGTATTGGGGGTTCTCCTAAAGAAGATAGAATTAAACGTAACTCTTCGGCTGTGCCATCGTGTAAAAAACGAATCGTTCTACCTCTAGAAGTGGTATTGTCTATTACTTCGGCAACCAAAGAATCGTCGGCTCCGAAATATAATTTATTGCCAACTCTAATTTTTCTAGCTGGATCTACTAAAACATCCCAAAGGTGGTTAACACTGTTTAGCTCTCTAAGCAAGAAAACCTCAATTTTTGCACCTGTTTTTTCTTTGTTGCCATACATTCTGGCGGGAAAAACCATGGTGTTGTTGAAAATCATTACATCACCATCGTCAAAATATTCTAAAATATCTTTGAATGTTTTATGTTCTATGGTGCCAGCACTGCGGTTAATTACCATTAACCTGCTGTCTTCTCTGTTCGGAAGTGGACGAGTGGCGATAAAATGGCTTGGTAAATCGAATTTAAATTCTGATAACTTCATTAGAAACTTTTGGAAAAATCTTACAAAGGTATCAAATTTGAAAGCAAAACCAGAAATTATCTGTGGTATTCGTTCATAAATCCGTTACTTCGTAGTAATGTTTATCTATCTCCAACTTTTAAAGGAAAGCATAGCTTTTGCGCTAAATGCACTTTGGGTTAACAAACTCAGAACATCTTTATCAGTTTTAGGCATTTGTATAGGTATTTTTGCAGTTATCTCAGTTATGGCTTTTGTAGGCTCCATTCAAAGGCAGGTAATTAATAGCGTAAATTCTTTGGGTGGAGATTTAGTTTACGTGCAGAAATGGAGTTGGGAATTTGGCGATGGATACCCTTGGTGGAAGTTTCTTGCGAGACCAGTACCTAAACTTAAGGAAGCCCAACTTTTAGAAAGAAAATTACAACAGGGTGCTAAGGTGGCATTTACCGCTCAGGGAATGAAAAAGTTGAAGCGAAACCAATTTACCAACGATGCCATGGTTCTTGGAATTACCTTTCAATATGATGCGATGAGAAATCTTGAGCTAGAAAAAGGCAGGTATTTTACTGAATTCGAAACACAGGGTACTAGCCCAAAATGTATTTTAGGAAACGAAATTGCCCTTAATTTTTTTGGCGATGA
>DAIRTB010000330.1:0-3395 GCA_036804105.1 Bacteroidota bacterium
CTGATTAACAGTCAGATGCTCTAACCAGCTGAGCTAAGGAGGATTTTGCTATTGTTTAGGAAGCTTTTTCTTAGTGTTAAGAATTTGTTTCCCTGAAAGCGAGTGCAATATTAGTCGTTCTAAATTAATTTTGCAATCTTTGCACTACATTTTTTAAAAATAATTTTAAATGAGCTTAGTTGTTGTTGGTACTGTAGCATTCGATGCAATTGAAACCCCTTTCGGTAAAACAGATAAAATAATCGGTGGAGCAGCCACTTACGCAGGCATGTCTGCCTCATATTTCGCCCCAAATGTGAAAATTGTTTCTGTTGTTGGCGATGATTTTCCACAAGAAAAAATTGAGAAAATGAATGCTATGGGTATAAAAACCGATGGCCTACAGATTAAAGCAGGCGAAAAGTCGTTTTTCTGGTCTGGAAAATACCATATGGATATGAATTCCAGAGACACTTTAGTTACTGAACTAAATGTACTTGCAGATTTCGACCCCATTCTTCCTGAAAACTACCAAGACTGCGATTTCTTATTGTTGGGCAATCTTACCCCATCGGTACAAATGAGCGTTATCAACCGCTTAGAAAAGCGCCCTAAATTGGTTGTGTTAGATACCATGAACTTTTGGATGAACGTTGCACTAGAGGAGCTTAAAGACGTTATTAAGAAGGTTGATGTGCTAACTATAAACGATGAAGAGGCTAGAATCCTTTCAAACGAATATTCTCTGGTAAAAGCCGCAAGAAAGATTTTGCAAATGGGACCAAAATATCTTATCATTAAAAAAGGAGAACATGGCGCTTTGCTGTTTAATCAATATGAAGTTTTCTTTGCGCCTGCTTTGCCTTTAGAAGATGTATTTGATCCAACAGGTGCAGGCGATACCTTTGCTGGTGGTTTTATTGGCTATTTGGCAGATACCCGTGATATTTCTTTCGAGAACATGAAAAGGGCCATTATTTACGCTTCTGCAATGGCTTCTTTCTGTGTAGAAAAATTCGGAACCCAACGTTTGGAAGAGTTAACTACCAAAGAAATTGAAGGTAGAATTCAGCAATTCATAGATCTTGTTCAATTCGATATTGAGTTAATCTAAAAACAGTTAGCGACAATTGTAAAAAATCTGTAAAAACTTCGTTAATCTCCTTTCACTCAATTATTAAATTGTAATTTTATGTTTATGAAGAAGTTAATTTCATTTTCGATTTTATTTGTTGCTTTGTTATTTAGCTGTACTTCAACAGATAAAGAAGGAAAGACCTCAGAGAATTCAGATTCTCAACAAGCACAATTAGAAAAGGTGTTGAAGCTAGAGCAGGAAATGGGTAATTCAGATCCGTTTGCACTTAACGATTCTTTAGCTAATCTCATGGTAAACGCCTACAAGGGTTACGTGAATACCTTTCCAGCTGATACTCTAAACCCACATTTTTTGTTTAAAGCTGCCGATGTTGAAAGAGGCCTAAGAAGACCATTAGATGCAATTCAAACCTTAGAACTGCTTCTGCAATTGTATCCAAATCATAAAATTGCTTCTAAAATACTCATTGTTCAAGCTTTTATTTTTGAAACTGAATTGGGGATGAAGGGGCCAGCTTACGATAAATACAATACCTATATTGAAAGATATCCAGACCACCCTAAAGTAGCTGAGGTAAGAATGATGCGGGATGCTGTTGCCTTACAAGATTCAGATTTGATGAATAGATTTAAGGCTGAGGATAAATTGGCTAATTAAAACGGTATTTTCCAAAACAAAAAAGCCCTTGCATTTGCGAGGGCTTTTTTGTTTTGGAAACAGCTATAATCTTAGAACTTACGTCTTTTCGTTCTAAAAGGATAGCGCATTTTGTAATCTACTTTAATCTCTCCCTTAGAAATATTGTCAAGGCTATTCTTCAACATGCGTCTTCTTAAAGGAGAAATGTGATCTAAAAATAGAATTCCTTCAATGTGATCGTACTCATGTTGTACAATACGAGCGCCTAAGCCAGAAATTATTTCTTCATGTGTTTGAAGGTTCTCGTCTAAATATTGAATTTTAATCCATTCTGGCCTTTTTACCTGTTCTCTAATGTCTGGAATACTTAGGCAACCTTCATTGTAGCCAGATTCGTCGCCTCCTCTTTCAATAATATGGGCATTTATAAATGCTTTTTTAAATCCTTTGAGTTTTTGTTCGTCAAATGGTTCCCCATCAACCACAAATAATCTGATAGAAAGCCCAACTTGAGGTGCGGCCAACCCAACGCCATTAGCATTGTACATGGTTTCGAACATATTGGCAATAAGCTCGTTTAAGTTCGGGTAGTCTTTGTCTATATCTGATGCCACTTTTTTAAGAACAGGGTCTCCGTAGGCAACTATTGGTAAAATCATATGCTATTCATTTGTAAGTACGTTTGTAATATTAGAACAGCTGCAATTACATCTGCTCTACCTTTTTCTTCTCGCTTTTTTTTACTCATGCCGCTCATGCTAATGGTTTGTAAGGCTATGGATGATGTAAAACGCTCGTCTACTCTGTGGATTTTTTTATCTGGAAACAATTTCTGAAGCCTGTTTTTAAATGCTTCAATTTGTTGTGTAGTTTCACTCGGGTTGTTGGCAAGGGTTTTAGGCTCACCTAAAACAAAACATTCTATACCTTCAGTTTCGTTATATTTTGTAATGAAATCAATTAAATCGTGTGTGCGCACGGTTTCTAATGCAGTAGCAAACAATTTTAGCGGATCTGTAACCGCTAAGCCTGTACGTTTAAAACCGTAATCTATTGCTAAAATTCTCGCCATTGTTTATCTGGGATTCAAAACAGAATTCTAATCTTAGATTTCGATTATGAATCTGTAAAATTAGGCATTCACAATTATAAGCTTTGTTTTTATTTAGTTAATGAAGATTTAACAAGGTTTGAAAACCAAAAAAGCCACTATTCCTTGTAGGGTAGTGGCTTTTTAAAGTGTAGGCGCTTATTTTTTGGTCATTTCTGCCTTCAAGGTAACAGGTATTTTTCCTAAACCAGTAAATTCAAAGTTTGAGGTTGTATTCCAAACTTGTTTGGTTTTTTCGTTTACTTCAATATTGAAAACAAGAACTTGCCCATCTGTATTGGTAATGGTTACAGTTTCATCGTCATTGGTATATTTTCCAGAACCCTCAAAAGCAACTTCTGGTAAGGTTATACCAAATCCAGGAATTACTGGTGTGAACTTTATGCTGTAAGTACAAGTTTTGTCTGAGTCCTTAAAGGTCATGGAACCAGCATTAGACGCAGTTGAATTTACTGGAAAAGGAAATGGTGCGCCCGGAATAGGAACTGAGCCACTATAATCTAGCTTTGCAATATTCCAATCACCATCAATTCTTTTAGCTAGTTTTTTCTCTTTAGAGCAAGACAA
>DAIRTB010000331.1:0-3395 GCA_036804105.1 Bacteroidota bacterium
CAGAAATTACCCTGGAAGTTAATCCTGATGATGTGAATAAATCTAACTTAGAATCCTGGAAAAACCTAGGAATTAACCGATTAAGTATTGGTATTCAATCTTTTAACGATGAAGATTTAGCATTTATGCACCGAGCCCATAAAGCTGAACAGGCAGGTAGCAGTGTAAAATTGGCACAAGAGATTGGCATAAAAAACATTAGTATTGATTTGATTTACGGATTGCCAAATCAAACAATTGCTCATTGGAAAAATCAGATAAAACAGGCAATTGAATTGGGTGTACCGCATATTTCTGCATACAATTTAACCGTTGAACCGAAAACGGAACTGAATCATCTAATAAAAAAAGGGAAAATTGAATTACCTGAAGACGATTTAAATGCCCACTTTTTCAGTACTTTAGTGGAAGAATTGGAGCAAGCAGGCTTTGAGCATTACGAAATATCCAATTTCGGGAAACCGGGTTTACATTCAAAACATAATTCCAGTTATTGGGAAGGTGTTTCCTTTTTGGGTGTTGGTCCATCGGCTCACAGTTTCGATGGCAGCAACCGATATTTTAATGTGGCGAACAATGCGCTTTACCTTAAAGACATCAGCCAAAACAAATTACCAATTACAAAAGAAACCTTGCAAACCGCTAATCTTTTGAATGAAAGAATTCTCACAGGTTTGCGAACTGCAAAAGGTTTAAATTTGGAAGTAATTTCAAAAATAGGCGGAAGCAAAGCAATTAAAACACTTTTGAAGGAAAAAACCAAGCTCTCAGAAGATTGGTTTGAAGCGAGCAATACACACTTTATTTTAACCAAAACAGGCAAACTTTTTGCCGATTATATAGCACAATCTTTATTTTTCGACGATGATTTTGAGTTTCCAGCACAATAATAAAACCTTCACTTTCGATGCGGAGGTAAAACACAATTTAACGCAATCTGTAAAAAGGGAAGCAAGTAGTTTGGCTTTTCATGCGCCAGATGCACATTTTGACCCACTTAAAATTGGTGGATTCACAGGATCTTTGGAAGCAGGAGGTGCCTGCAATTGCGAATGGGTTCATGTACTGCCACATTGTCATGGCACACACACTGAGACCATCAAGCATATTTGGAACGATGGACCATATATTTCTGAGATTGAAATTCCGACCCTGCTAACATGCGATTTGATAACTGTTCACCCAGATATTGTAGGCGGAGATTCCATAATCACGCAAATCAATTTCCCAGAAAATCCAGCTCAAGCTTTAATTATTCGAGTTGAAGGAATTGCAAAAGAAAGTTTTAGCGGAAAAAACCCTCCATTCTTTGATGCAGAAGTTCTAAAGATTGCAGTTCAGAAAGGCTATCAACATCTTTTAATGAATCTGCCGTCGGTAGATCAAGAAGAAGATGGAGGCAAGCTCTTAGCGCATAAAGCTTGGTGGAATTTTCCTGAAGCTCCTAGAAATAGCTGCACCATTACAGAACTTTTAAGTATTCCAGAATTTGTTGAGGATGGGGTTTATCTCTTAAATTTACAGTTGCCTAGAATTGAAACGGATGCGGTGAACTGTTCAGTTTACATTTTTCCGATAAAAAATTCTGTTTTGAAAGAAAAACTAGTTGGTAAAATCTGGTAATTCACAAAACAAATAATTTGGAGTTGAATTAATTAGCGGTATTTTCGTGGAAAAATTTATTGCTATGGAGTTTAAAATCGGTTCAATATTCAGCATCGTTGCATTCATTTTTGCATTTTACTTAATCTTTTTAGGAATTTCAAACCCAAATGCAATGACCTATGTGCAACCATTAATTTTTGTAGTACTCCTTTCAATTAGCGGTTTCTTTATCGTTATGGGAGCTAATAACGACGCAAAAGTCCGTAATTAAACCTTTTTCGCCTTCGGGTGGTTAATTTTGTAATGCTGAGAAAATTTATTGCATTTCTTTTAGTTGCAGTAATTTTTGGGGTTACTGCTCCAAAACATGGTTTGCATGAGCTTCTTGGTCATGTAGAAACCCAGCATGCGCATCATGCTCATGGTGAAGAGGAGCACATTCATAACGATTTTACAATTGAATCAGTCCACAATCATTGCGATTGTTACGATTTCGATGCCCCACTTCTTATAAAGAGCAATTTTTATATAACTGTTCTTGTTTCCACTTACGGAAAAAACATTGCTTTAGCTGTACAAAACTTAGTATAAATTTAAGAGGGCCACCTCAACTTGCTATTATCTAGCAAATAAAATTTATACACACTTCAAATTAAAGCATCATTAAACAGCTCAAATATTTGCAGCTGCTGATGTTCTTGGCTATTGTTTTTTTACCAACCCTTTTATTAGCGCAAAAAAAATGTGCTTACTCCTTATCGGGAAAAGTGGTCGACTTAAAAACGAGAGAAGGACTCAGCGGGGCAACCGTATTTATTCCTGAGCTTAAAATTGGCATCTCAGCAGATTTAGATGGCAATTTTAAGGTCGATTCACTTTGTAGTGGAACCTACAATTTTGTGGTACAGCATTTAGGTTGTATGCCGCAACAGGCAAGTATTGCCATTCCTTACCGAGGAGTTTGGATAATTTCCCTAGATCACAAAGATTTCGATTTGCATGAAGTGGTGATTTCAAATTACAGATCACCATCAGAAAATACGCTTTCTGCAACTTCTATCGATGTAATTAAATTGGAAAGTAAATCTGGAAACAGCATTGGAGAATTGCTTCGGGGTGAGGCTGGGATAAATACATTGCGAACAGGCAGCGGAATTTCGAAACCCATTCTGCATGGTCTGCACAGTAACCGATTGATCTTGGTAAACAATGGAATCAGGCAAGAAGGGCAAAACTGGGGAACAGACCATGCACCTGAAATTGATGCCTTTTTGGCAAAAAATATCAGCGTAATTAATGGTGCGGGAAGTCTAAGGTTTGGTTCAGATGCTTTAGTTGGCGCAATTCTTATTGCTCCAGAACCTATTTTGGGGGTTGATAAAAACAAAGGGGAAGCGATTGTTGGTTTCCATGGCAATAACAGGCAATTTTTCCAATCTGCTTTTTATGAGGGAACTTCACGAAAGCTTTTTGGACTGAAATACAGATTTCAAGGAACTCTTAAGAATGCTGGAAATTATAGAAGTACCAACACCTACTATGATAATACAGGTTTCCGTGAGCAAAATTTCTCCGTTGGATTGGGATATGTGAAAAACAGATTAGAAACTGAAATTTTCTACAGCTATTTTCATACCAAAATTGGGATTTTCTCTGGAGCACACATCGGCAATACAACTGATTTACAGCGCATTATTGCAATGGGGGAAGCTCCATCAACAAATCAGTTTTCATTCAAAATTGGAAGGCCGTACCAGGATGTGGATCACCATTTGTTGAAATTCAAAACG
>DAIRTB010000332.1:0-3374 GCA_036804105.1 Bacteroidota bacterium
CGGGCTCTGAAGTTTAACAGTTGATATCGTAATTAAGAAGGAAACGGGCGCAAGCCCGTTTTTTTTGTTTCTGTGTGGGTAGATAAGGTTATAGGAAAAAAGCGTTGGAAATTTATTACTTGTTCCCCTTAGCTCTGTTGTGGGTTTTACACAGCATTTGGCAATTTTTGGTGTCTGTTGCGCCGCCCTTGCTCCAAGCGGTTACATGGTCTGCATCCATTTCGGGCAGTTTCCAGATTTTAACTTTATTGGCATCGTGGCCAAGTGCACAAAGCGGACAATTAGAAGTGCTTTGCTCTATGGCTAGCGTAGTTTGTTGGGTATAAACCGATTTCTTAGTTGCCTCGTCAAACACACGTACTTCTAAGAGTTTGGTATCTACTGCGCCACCTAAAATGTATTCGAAAACGCCTCTTCTGTTTTTTATATAAGGGTCGCCATACAATTGCCTTACCTGCTCGCTTACTGCTTTTGGGCTATAGGGTTGGTTGTGGTAGGTTTCGTACAGGCGCCCCCATTCCAGGCCACGCATCTCGCTTTCTACATCTAGAAAAACGGTAGATACCCAGTCTATTACACTTGTAAAATAATTTTTAAGCTCTGTAATGTGCGTGCTTTTACGGTTTTTACTCATGTAATCGCCAATATTGCCTTTGCTTACCCAATCTAATGCACGCTCTAAAAAGTCTTGGCGGTTGGCACTACCCTGTATGTAGGCACTCCATTTCTGAATATTGGCATTTTGGCTATTGCTAAACTCTTCTTTGCCCAAGGTTACAAACGGACCAGAATACACTGCATTTAATAATTCTTGGCTGTTTAGGGGCACACCCGCAATGTTTATGGTTCTAAACCACTCTTTTATTTCGGTTTCGCTGCCTTCGCACTCGTAAATAAGCAGTTTGGCATTTAGAATCTTTGCTTGCTTATCTGCGGCAATGCTGTCGAAATACTGTTCCATGCCGCTCTCGTCTTTTATGGCCAGTTTGTTGGTTACAAAACGCCCGAAACTGGTAATGCGTTGCTGCCCATCTAACACCTCGAATTTGTTGGCCACTACCTTATTGAAGTTGATTAAGCCCAGCGGATAACCTTTTAAAATGGATTCTATTACGGCCACATCTCTTCTACCATCGGCATAGATGTAGTTGCGCTGGTACTCTGGCTGAATGGTGAGTTGCCCAGATAAGCCAAACAAACCCTTGCCTTCTAGTTGATTATATACAAAACCATCGCAAATATCTTTTATGGTGATGTCTGTTCTGAGTGTAGTTTTCATGATTGTGGTTTTCTGTGTTTGATGAGGATTCTTTTGTAGACAGCTCTTACAGGATACCCCACATCAAAATAAGTTCCTGTTCCAAAATCTTCTTCTTTGATTACGCAGCCCATTGTTCCAGTATTTGATTTCATTCTTTTACCATCTACTACTTTAACCTTTTTATTATACTTTTTTATTGGTGGAGTCTCATCATCAGCATCACTACCAAAAATCTCAAATTGTTCAGGTGAATATTTATCCAAAAAACTGATTGGAACTCCCATTACACCCTCATAATCGCTAGGTATTGCATCAGTGAACGGAACTTCGATGGCATCGTAATTATCATATTTAGGATAGCCTTTACCTCTAACTTCTTTATGTTTACTAAACTTAATATTATCCTCCATCGACATTAAGGGTATGGGTTGATGTCTTCTTCCGTGATCTATATTAGTCAACCACATTGATGAAACATTTTTTAAATTAACCCCTTCAAGCACCTTATCCACATCATTCGGATTTTTTGTTTCAAACCACATACCACCAGACCACTCGGTGCGTCCTGACCAAAGCTTGTTTTTTTTAAATAGCGGAAAAACCTCCTTGTATGTAACACAATTTTTGTTTCCAATAAATACTACTTTTTTTTCATCAACCATTGCCCACGCTAAAAACTCCCTGAAAAGCGAGAAAGGTGGGTTGGTAATAATAATGTCTGCCTCGTCTCTTAGTTTAATAATCTCTTTGCTTTTAAAATCGCCATCGCCTTTAAGGTATTTCCATTCTAGGTCGTTTACATCTATTTTACCGTCATTAGATTTATCGCCGGTTAGGGTAAATATTTTGCCATTTTTTTGGGTTTTGTAGGCATCAAATTGAGGGTCGTTTACCTCAAACAGCGTGGGTTGATAGCCGTTTTTATACAATTTGCTATCGGGTGCATAGCTGGTACTGATTAATTTTTTAAGGCCAAAGCGCTCGAAATTTTGTGCAAAGAATTTAGTAAAGTTGCTCCACTCGGGGTCGTCGCAGGGCAACAGAATGGTTTTGCCCTTAAACACCTCTGGGTTAAATTCTAGGTAGGCTTCAATTTCTTTCTGAATATCGTGGTATTGGGTGTAGAACTCATCGTTTTTCGCATTTTTTGCGGCGGTTAAGTTGCTATTGGCCATTTATAAGGTCTATAAGTGTTGGGTGGTAAAGTTATGTTATAAATTTTATTTTTAGGATAACGGGAGTGGGAGTATTGCGTAATTACTTTTTTGTTTGAATAATTGGGTTTAAAACGTGCACTTTGTCTGAATCAGGATTATCATGATTATCAAAATTTTCAGGATTGACCCAAAATCCTGCACAACTTTAAACTCCCTTAACCGTGTTTAGAACGGAAACTGGTTTTCAAGTTCTACATTGTAAAAAAGCCACATTTTCCATCTAATAAATGAATTTTTACATACATTAGCTTACCTTTTAAATCTAATAAATCAATTTCTAAAACAATAAAATCATTTTTTACGTTAATTAAGTCACTTTTTACATAAATTAAATCATATTTTTTGTGTAATAAACCACGTTTTTTATTTATTAAATCACTTTTTTTGTACATTAATTTATTTCTTAAGTAAATTAAATAATGAAGTTTATACATTAAATCAACTTTAACGTATAATAAATCATGTTTTAAAAGTAATAAATTACTTTTTTTGTAAATTAATTGTATTTTTGGAATAAAATGGATGAAAATGTTAAAAACAGCACGCCCATAACACAGGCACAAATACATAGCCCACGGTCTATCTCGGTTGAAAACTCGGTTGAAAACTCGGTTGAAAACCGTAGGCTATGTCTATCACATCATCAAATCATCACATCATCACATCATCACATCAGCACATCAGCACATCAAAATTATGGAAATACATGTAGGGCAAATACTTGCAGCCCATTTTAAAAAACATAGAACTAGGTTAGCCGTTTTGGCAAGGCTAATGGATATTGCGCTTAATAATTTATTGGTTTATCAAAAAAACAAGAGCATCCAAACCAAGCGGCTGCTAGAAATTAGCCAGCACCTAAAGCACAATTTCTTTATGGATATTGCCATGCTGTT
>DAIRTB010000333.1:0-3372 GCA_036804105.1 Bacteroidota bacterium
GCTTTTGGCTTATTAAGTTGATCTTTATTTTTAGTACAGCCTAAAAGCCAAGCGCTTAGTAAAATGCACCATGCTAATAAAATCTTGCCTTTATTTTTGCTTCCGAAATAAATCATTTTACTCTAAAATTAACCTTATTTTCGTTTCCATGCACTCAGATAATATCCAACAGCGAATACAACAGCTAAGAACGGAATTAGATGCCCATAATTACAATTATTATGTGCTCGACAAACCAATTATTTCCGATTACGAATTCGATATTCGGATGAAGGAGTTGATGGATTTAGAAACTGCATATCCCCAATATGCCGATCCACAATCGCCAAGCCAAAGAGTAGGAGGGAAGCCCCTTTCAAAATTTGTAAATAAGCGCCATCAATTCCCGATGCTTTCTTTAGGAAATACTTACAGTGAAGCCGAATTAGTTGATTTTGCGCAAAGAGTTGAGCGTGGTTTAGGCGGAAAAGCCGAATACATTGCAGAGCTGAAATTTGATGGCATTTCCATTAGCTTACTTTACGAAAATGGTGTTCTAATTCAAGCACTTACACGTGGAGATGGCACAACAGGCGATGATGTAACTGAAAATGTAAAGACCATAAAATCTATTCCGCTTAGACTTCAAGGGAATAATTATCCAGATCGATTTGAAATTCGTGGAGAGATTTTAATTCACAAAAAAGATTTCGAAAAACTAAACGAAGCACGGGTTGCAAATGGCGATGAGCCGTATGCAAATCCAAGAAATTTTGCATCGGGAACTATGAAGTTGCTCAACCCTGCCGATGTTGCAAAACGCAAACTCGATGCTTACATGTACTACTTGAAAGGAGATAATCTACCATTCGCCACGCATTATGAAAGCATGATGGCTGCTAAATCTTGGGGTTTTAAGGTATCAGAATTGCTAACTCAGCCCACAGATTTGCCAGCTATTATGAAATACATCCACGACATCGAGGCAAAAAGAGCTGCTTTACCTTTCGAAATTGATGGAGTAGTTGTAAAGGTGAATAGTATTTATCAGCAAGAAGAATTGGGTTTTACTGCTAAAATACCTCGTTGGGCCATTTCTTTCAAATACAAAGCATTAGCTGCCGAAACCATTTTGCAAACCATAACCTATCAAGTGGGTAGAACTGGTGCAGTTACGCCAGTAGCAAATCTTGCGCCCGTTTTGCTTGCAGGAACAGTGGTAAAAAGAGCATCCCTTTACAACGAAACTGAAATTGAAAGATTAGATTTACATCAAAACGATGTGGTTTTAATTGAAAAAGGAGGGGAAATAATTCCCAAGGTAACTGGTGTTGTAGTTGAAAAGCGTTTACCAAATGCATTGAAATTTAGCTTCATCAATAACTGTCCGGAGTGTAACACGCCACTTGTAAAAGTTAGTGGGGAGGCGATTTACTATTGTCCAAATGAAACCGGTTGTGCGCCACAGATAAAAGGAAAACTCGAACATTTTGTGGGTAGAAAAGCCATGAATATTGAGTCGATCGGTAAAGAAACCATTGAGGTTTTGTTTAATAAAGGTTTGGTACATAATATTGCCGATTTTTATGCTTTAACTTACCAGGATCTTTCTGGAATCGATCGAATGGGCGACAAAAGCATCCAAAACATGTTGCAAGGAATTGAGCTTTCTAAGCAAGTTCCGTTCGAAAAAGTACTTTTTGCAATCGGCATTCGTTTGGTAGGAGAAACGGTTGCAAAAACATTGGTTAAACATTTTCCGAGTATTCATTTACTTGCAACTGCTAACTTCGAAGAGTTGGTTGCCATCCATGAAATAGGCGATAAAATTGCGCTGAATGTACAAGCTTGGTTTTCAAATCCTGAAAACTTAGAATTGATCAATAGGTTGGAAAATAGTGGTTTACAACTTTCATCTAAAGCAATTGTTATAGAAAATACCTCAGAAAAATTAGCAGGTAAAACCTTTTTGATTAGCGGTGTTTTCCAGAAATTCGATCGGGAGGAGATTAAGCAATTAGTGGAAATAAATGGTGGTAAAAATCTCAGCAGCATCAGTTCGAAGCTTAATTTCTTGATTGCAGGAGAAAATATGGGGCCAGCAAAATTGGCAAAAGCTACCGAGTTGGGAATTCGGATTATTTCGGAAGATGAGTTTGAAAGTATGATTCAATAAACAGTTTAAAATGGGCGCAAAAAATCTTTTAGACAATCGGCGGGCAAAAAAGCTGATTGCACATAATCAAGCGTTGAATGTGCCAAGCAATCCAGTCGGTTTAAGCAATAGCAGGGCAATAATGGTTTTATATGATGCCAATGATATTGAAAAAGAAAAGGCAGTGCTTTTGTTCTGCAAATCGTTAATAGAGAAAGGAAAATCGGTTAAATTGATTGGGGTTATTTCAGAGAAGCTTAAGAAAAAGAAACCTGAAACCGAAAGCTTTGTAACTTTAATAGATAGAGGAATAGTGAAAGAAGCTCTAAGTAATAACGGAACTAGTATTTTGAGGCTTTTCGAAAATAACGAAGATATCCTTATAAATTTGTGCTTTTCTGCTAATCCTGTTATTAAGTCGATTTTGGCTTTGGCACCAAAAGTTTTCAGAGTAAGTGTTCATGTAAAGCCCTTGGAACATTATGCTGATTTTATGGTATCGATACCAGACCAAAACATGGATTTAGCAATTGATTCGATTAATCACTATTTAAGTTTTTTCAATAAATGAGCAATATTTTTCAAGGTACGGGAGTTGCGATCGTTACCCCATTCGATGCTGATAATCAAGTAGATTACAATGCATTAAAGAAGGTGATTAACCACATTATAGATGGTGGAGTTGAATATGTAGTTTCGCTTGGCACCACGGGTGAATCAGTAGTTTTGAATTTAGAAGAACAGTTAAATATTGCCTCATTTGTAGTTGAGACCGTAAATAAACGCAGTAAGGTAGTGATTGGCGCTGGTGGAAACGATACGCTGAAAGTGGTTTCGTTCGTAGAAAAATTGAATACGCTTGATATTGACGGAATTCTTTCGGTAAATCCATACTACAACAGACCCAACCAAGCAGGCATCTACCAACATTATAAAGCCATTGCCAACAATGCCAGCGCTCCCATAATATTGTATAATGTGCCATCAAGAACTGCTTCGAATATAAAAGCAGAAACTACGTTAAGGCTAGCTCACGATTTTAAGAACATCGTAGCAATTAAAGAAGCAAGTGGCGATTACCTTCAGTTCGCAAAAATATTGAAGCATAAACCAGATCATTTCGATCTTATTTCTGGCGATGATTTCCATGCTTTGCCTGTTGTTGCTATGGGTGGAATTGGCGTAATTTCGGTTATAGGAAATGCCTATCCGAAACAAATTTCAGACCTGATTCGTGC
>DAIRTB010000334.1:0-3352 GCA_036804105.1 Bacteroidota bacterium
GATATGGTAAAAGTGCAAATCATAATTATCGCCTCCAAGATTGTTGGTTCTAAGGTTTGCATTAGAAATACTCACCTGCTGATGCTTATTGCAATGCTGCTCCTGTTCCTGTTCAATAACCTGAGCTGATATGTTTTGGCTAAAAAGCAAAATTGCTGCGCCAAATAAAATTTGTTTCATCATGTATTATTCCTGTAAGTTCAGCATTTTAAACTGCATTTCATAAAGATTGCGGTAGAAACCGTTCATTTCTAACAATTCTTGGTGATTTCCGCTCTCAACTATCTTTCCTTGATCTACGACTAAAATAGTATCTGCGTTTTGTATGGTCGATAATCTGTGTGCTATTAATATACTGCTTCGGTTTTTTACCAACCTTAAAGTAGCTTCTTTTATGATTTCTTCGGTTTCTGAATCTATTGACGATGTAGCCTCGTCTAAAATCAAAATTGGAGTTGGATAAACCATCGCTCGCAAGAATGCAATCAGCTGCCTTTGTCCTGCCGATAAGCTATATCCTCTTTCCATCACATTGTAATCGAAACCGCCCGGGAGCTTTAGAATAAATTTATCTATGCCCGTGTCTTTTGCAATTTTCTCTACCGTTTCTCTGGTAATGGAATTATTTTTTAGGGTGATGTTGTCGAGAATACTACCCGAAAACAGAAATACATCCTGCAATATAATGCCCACTTTTTGGTTGAGGTGCTGCAGTTGGATGTCTCGGATGTTTACATCGTCAATAAAAATTTCTCCTTTTTGGAATTCGTAAAACCTACTCAGGATGTTGATGATTGACGATTTTCCCGCTCCTGTTGCTCCTACCAAAGCTATGGTTTTGCCGGCAGGAACTTCGAAACTCACATCTTTCAGTACATATTGCTCTGGATTGTAGGCAAACCAAACTTGGTTGAAAACAATCTTTCCTTTAATTTCTGGGGTTAGGATTCCCTTGTCTTCAATTACCTCAACGGTATCCAAAACTTTGAAAACCCTTTCTGAGGCTACCATGCCCAACTGAAGGCTGTTGAATTTATCGGCCAACATTCTAATTGGTCGGTAAAACATGCTGAGGTAAAGTATAAAGGCAATTATTTTCCCTGAAAAATCGATGTCGAAATGCAAGGCTTGGTTAGCGCCCCACCAAACCAATAAACCTAAGGATGCTGCGGTAATAATCTCCACAACTGGGAAGAAAACCGAGTAGGCCATCACACTTCTGAGGTTGGCATCGTTCAGCTCTCTATTAATTTTTACAAACTCTTTGTAAGACGATTTCTCTTTGTTGAAGATCTGCACAATGTTCATCCCCGTGAGTTGCTCTTGCAAATAGGCGTTCAGTCTGGCAACTTGTTTACGTACTTCTTGGAACGATTTCTTTACGGCTTCTTTGAAAATCATGGTGGCGATAACCAAAAGCGGCATCACCGAAAGGCTGATTAAAGTTATTTTCCAATCCTGATACAACATAAAAGCGAGGATGGCTACGATCTGAAGCAAATCTCCCACAATGGTTAAAAACCCTTGTGAGAAAATTTCTGAGATCACTTCAATATCTGAAACGGTTCTGGTGCTAAGTGTTCCTACCGCCGATTTATCGAAAAACCGCAAACGCATGGCACTTAAATGTGCAAAAACTTTGTGTCGCAAGTCTTTAATTGCTGCTTGCGCTAACCAAGACGATAAATACGTAAAAAAATATCTGAAAACGCTTTCAAGTAAAAGTAAACCAACCATTATTAAGGTCATGTTAATAAGCCCTTGCATGTTGTTGTTCAGAATGTATTTATCAACCGTTATGGAAACCAAAAACGGACGGATAGGAGCAATTATCGCCAGCAAAACCACTAAGGAAATGCAGGCGTAGAACGCTTTTTTATACGGTTTCATTAAGGCTAAAGCCCTAAAAAGGATGCTGGCTTTAAATCCAGTTTTCGGGGTTTCGCTCATAATTTATCTAATCCAAATATCTGGTTTATAGGCAACATCTACTAAAAACAAGCCTTCAGGTGGAACCGATTGGCCAGCATTTCGCCTATCGCCACTGGCAATAAGGTGGTGCATGTAGTCCACATCGTGCTTTCCTTCACCAATTTCTAATAAAGACCCAACAATTGCTCTAACCATATTGCGTAAAAATCTATCTGCAGTAATGGTAAAAACAGCTTTATGTTTTAAAAGTTGCCAATCGGCTTGAGAAATATTGCAAATACTGGTTTTGGCCTGTGCACCCGTTTTACTGAAGCAAGCAAAATCTTGATAATTCAAGATAATTTTACTCGCCTCCTTAATCTGATTAAAGTCTACAGGTCGGTGCCAAAAAGTAGAGAAATGATCTAAAAACGGATCTTTTCTAAAATGCAAGTGGTATTCGTAGGTTCTGGAAATGGCATCGAAACGGGCATGCGCACCAGGATTCACTTCCTTAATATTAAAAATGGCGATGTCTTTTGGTAAAATACCGTTCAACTTGCGCACCATTTTATCATCCAAAAAATTAAAATCTGAATCGAAGTGCACAAAAAACCGCTTGGCGTGAACGCCGGTATCCGTGCGCCCCTGCCCTGTTGTGGCAATGTGATTTCCGGAAATAAGTTGCAGTGCATCTTCTAAAATAGCTTGAACGGTAATGGCATTCGGTTGTAATTGCCAACCATGGTATGCCGTTCCATTGTAAGCCATTTCTATGAAATAGCGTTTCAACATCGTTCAAAAATAATGGCAGAGCCCTGACCAACGCCAATGCACATGGTGGCCAAGCCGTATTTTACGTCTTTCCTTTTCTGCATTTCGTAGATTAAAGTAGTGGCAATTCTCGCTCCCGATGCACCCAATGGATGACCCAAAGCAATGGATCCGCCATTTACATTTACTATTTCTGGGTTTAGGTCTAGGTCTTGCATGCAAGCTAACGACTGACTGGCAAATGCTTCGTTCAGTTCGATTAGGCCTAAATCTGAAACTTTCAATCCTGCTCTTTTCAATGCTTTTTGCGTTGCAGGAACTGGGCCGATGCCCATAATTGCAGGCTCAA
The DNA here is from genome assembly GCA_036804105.1 of Bacteroidota bacterium. Lineage (GTDB taxonomy): Bacteria > Bacteroidota > Bacteroidia > UBA7662 > DAIRTB01 > DAIRTB01. The sequence continues at coordinate 3,035 of DAIRTB010000334.1, forward strand.
CACCCGCAATTCCCATGGAAACCACTCGAGCAATTGGCGTTAGATTATGCATTTTCACATAGCTTTCACTTACCAAAAGTAGGGCCGCACTGCCATCGTTTACGCCCGATGCATTTCCTGCGGTAACTGTTCCATCTTTTTTGAAGGCTGGTTTTAAAGCAGCTAGTTTTTCAAGCGGACTGTAACGAGGATGTTCGTCGGTATCGAAGATTAAGGAATCGCCTTTGCCTTGTTTTATTTCAACTGGTAAAATTTCTTCTTTAAATTTCCCTAGCTGATGTGCATTTTGATATTTCTCCTGAGATTGAAAAGCGAAAA
>DAIRTB010000335.1:0-3350 GCA_036804105.1 Bacteroidota bacterium
ATTTATTGGTAAGCGTGTCTAAACTCATATTTTCGAATCCAAGATCTTGTTTTTGCCAAGCAGAAGCTTGTCTCCAACCCCCAATTACACCATTTATATGCGTAAATGAAGCCATTTGCCAATCGCCACCTTCACCAAAAGGTAAATCTATTCTTGCCCTCCAATAATAAACAATAGAATCTGTTGGCAAAAGTTGATAAACTGCCTTCCCATAGTTTAGTGATCCACTGTTTACAGTGGATGCTTGTTTGAAAGATGAGCTAAAATCTGGAAGGGTATCAATTTCAAAATGGTAAGTAAGGCCAGATAATGCCGAAAATTGAGATTGTGCAACCAATGCAACGGTATCAACTCCAATAACACTATAATTCTTAGGCGATATGATAACTGCATTATTTTCAGGTATGTACAACTGGAAAACACCTCTGTTATTTTGCTCGTTTAATTCTGAAATCAGATTCATAGAGTCCAGCACAAGCTCAAAAACAGTATTTCCTGTAAGCGAAGAATCGCTTCCAGTAATGGTAAAATTGAAAATCCGATCATGAGGTATATTAGCAACCATTTGATCACTAATAGTCACTTTCGTGCCATCAGGTTTAGTTTTAATTAGTATTACACGTAACGAATCTTGGGTAACTCTACCAATATTTCTAACGGTAACCTCTAAATCGATTGTAGGACTTTGTGCGCTGAAATTAGGCGTTGTTACTTTAAAATCTGCCGTAGTTGTTTCGTAATCAGGCAAATTAGAATTGTAAATTTTGAATGCCGGATCACCTTGAATGATGAACTGTTGTGAGTGAACATTGTTAAAAGCATTTCCATTTACCACATAATTTGAAATTGCTTTTTGAAGCTGTTTTCCAATAGGATGGCCGTACATAGAATCTGCAACCTGTCGATAAAAGGATAAACCTAAAGGCAAAAGAGCATTTTCATAACCTGCACCTGAATTTGCCAACCATGACACTGTACCATTAGAAGGATGAAACAAGAAGTTTTCGCCCATGGAAATGCTTGAAAATGCATCTCCAGCTGCACAGCCATAAATTGCAACCGTTGGGTACTTTCCGAAATTATCTAAGTTACTTGGCGTGCCTATATCTGGACTAATTCTGTTAGCAGCGCCGTGACCAAAATAATTGAACATGCCTTTACCACCATCAATCTCGGTTTTAAATATTTCTTTTATGTTTATTGATGACGGAGCTGCTTCTATATTTCTATACAATTCTGCTTTTCCACCAAATTTTCCGCCAGCAAGTACATTCTCAAATTGACTAAGGTAAACTGCGAAATTTATGTTTTCTGTTGAAGTTTTGGCACCACTTAAATGCAAAATCTCTTTCATCCACATTTCTTTTGGCGCACTTTCGTAGGCAACAAGCTTGTTGTAATAATTTACAACCTGTTGATTGGTTAGCACAGACAAACGCCCAGTTGCTAAAGTTGGCACTTGTGAATTACCTCCCGTTATTCCAGCAGTTAAAAGTATATCTGATACTGGCGATCCATAAGCTGGAACAAAATTATTAGCATTATTGGAGCCAGTAAAAATTAAACTGTTTTGATATGCTTTTCCTACGAGCATTAAAAATTCAGGATCTTGAGCTTGTTGATTAAATGCATGCCTTATAAAATTTTTAATAGCCAAAGGATTTTTCTCTCCATAAAAGAAATGATCATAAAGTTGATTAACATCTACCATGGCAACTGTATAAGAACCCCCAGCTTGAGAAGTCCTGTAATTTGACAATAGTTGTGTTCCTTGCTCGAAATTTTTATGGTAAACGATTAAATAATTTGGATTAGCTCCAGAATTATAGACCAATGGGGCTACTTCAACAGGAAATACAACTTGAGCGTCTGTAGAATCGTAAAGCGCAATTTGTTGATTATCTGCCCCACTTAAAACAAATTGGATGCTGTCTGATTGGCGGAAAGGAATAATCCGTTCGCCAGTGGTAGTATTGTAAACAACAGGTCTTGTTTTATTCACATTTCCATATTGTCTGAAACTCAATCTGCTTCCTCCAACTTTTGGAGTAAATGTAAACGATCGGGTACTTGTAAAATTTAAGGAGCAATTTCTAGCATAGGATAGCTTTATGTAGCCAATTAAATTGTTATCTGTTGCTGCACCAATATCGTTAATTACATTGGTGGTTATCGGTGTACTTGCACCAATTAGATTTGGAGCAATAACTTTCTGAATAAGTACCGAACCAAAATCTCCATAAGTTGTATCTGCAACGGTGGTAGCTCCAGTGGTTATCCTCACATGGTGGTTTTTTGGAAAAATGTTGCTAAATACATTGCTTGCACCATGAACACGCATTTCCAATTGAGCTTCTGCCCCATTGGTTACTGCATTTGGAGTTTGAAATGTACGTGTATTTGAGTTTCCTCTTGCAATTATATTCGAAAACCAGCCCTCCGATTCAGTATACTCAGACAACCAAATACTTCCTGCTACTTCTTTTCCCAAAGAATAATATTCTCTAAAGGTAAGTAGAGACTCGTGCATGTAAAATGGCTCTACAGTGGCAGGGCTAATTGGCGCCACTTGCAATGTTGAACTTGTATATCGCAAGCCGTTATTTACACCTATTGTGAGAAAATAGGTGGAAGTGTCGGTAAATAAACTAGAAAATTTATTTGTATGAGCTGATTTTGGTACATAAAGATTAGAATCTAGCTCCCCATTATTTCTACGGCCAATAAATTCTATAAAATCGCCTGGATCAAAAATACCGTCCGATTCTCCGAAAATATATAATCGTTGCTCTACCCCTCTGTAAAACATTTGAAGTTTTCTTGGGTCTATACTTGCAGGAGTTAACCCTGCTTGAATAAGTCCGCTGTGGGTAATGCGATACAAATTATCTTGGCCAACCTTAATTTTATAGTAGGTCTGACCAGGCACCATCCACTCATTTCCAATCGGTTGGGCTACAACTCCTAGGGAGCAAACCCAAAAAAGACAAAATAGAATTTTTTTCACTATATAAAAATTTTATCAAAAATACAGTAACAAATTTGAAGTTTTATATTAAGGTTTCACTATCAATTAGTTTATTATTCGGAAAACTAGCTTTAATTGACCTAAATCTTAATATGTAAAAAATCCAAATTCAATTTTTTAGACGAATTCCCAAAATAATTTGACCAATTAATCGAATTATTTTTTCCACTAAACATGCAAAAGCCAATTTACGATTAACATTAACTCACAGTTTTAGTACATTTGTTAAAAATTTGTTAGCTAATGACCTTAGAAGATGCTCAAAAACAGGTTGATAATTGGATAAAAACTCACGGTGTACGCTACTTTTCAGAACTTACCA
>DAIRTB010000336.1:0-3350 GCA_036804105.1 Bacteroidota bacterium
ATTCTTTTGCATCAATTATTTCTTTTTACTATTTTGCATATTCGTTTTCTGAATGGCCTGCTGCTTCTGTGTCATCTCCTCTAACTTTCTAGCGAATGCACTCTGCTTAGCAGGCTTTTTCTTATTCTCTTGCAATTGCGCATGAATCTTCTCGTCGTCAACAGATTTTCTAATGAAATACTGCTGACCAAAAGTGATGATGTTCGATAGGAAATAGTAGTAACTTAATCCAGCAGAATAGTTATTTAAGATACCCAAAAACATAACTGGCATAATGTAACCAATGTACTTCATCTGACCGGTTGCGCCTGTTAATTGATTATTAAAATGGGTATATAAAATTGTGGATACCGTCATTAACAAGGTAAATAAGCTTACGTGGTCTCCGTAAATGGTGTTGATAAATGGAACGTAACCGAAATCCCAAATAGAATCGTAAGTAGATAAATCTTCTGCCCAAAGGAAACTTTGCTGTCTTAATTCAATAGAACTAGGAAAGAAATTAAACATCGCCAAAAGAATTGGCATTTGGAACACAAGCGGTAAACAGCCACCAAGCGGATTTACGCCCGCTTTTTGGTAGAGCTTAAGCTGCTCAGCCTGAAGCTTTTGTGGATCTTTATGCTTCTCCTTTAACTCGTCTATCTCTGGTTTCAGTACCCGCATTTTCGCCATCGACAAATACGATTTGTATGTGAACGGGAAAATTATCAGCTTGATAAGCAAGGTTAACAAAAGAATTATTAAACCATAACCTAATCCAAACGAATCGAACCAATTGAATACTGGAATTACCAAGAATCTGTTAACCCATCCGAAAATGCCCCAGCCTAAAGGAATCAGTTCATGTAATCCTAAATCGAATTTCTTTAGGGTTTGAAAATGGTTCGGTCCCATATAAAAACGATACTGCTCCGTTCCTGTAGCAAAGCCATTGGCAACCTGAACTTCTGCATACAAATCTTTTACAATGGTATCTGAAGCGCCATCTTTTACACTAACTGTACCATTTGCAAAGGGTTGCTCGGCAATAAAAGCAGTGTTAAAAAATTTCTGTTTTAAACTTACCCATTGAAGCTTATCCTCTAAAACTTTTTTTTCGTCTGATTTTCTGTAGCCGATGTAATCAACTTTTTCGTCATCAGCTAGGCGGTAGTAAGTTGTGGTATTTTGGCGTTCGTCTGTAATGCTTTTTTCTTGGTGAGCAGTAGATATTTTCCAATCGGCCTTAAAGTTTTGATAGGTTAATCCACTTACTAAATTCAGGTTGGCTTTCTCCACTTGATGGCCAATCATGAAACCAGAACTTGGCAATGTAAAATTGTGGCGAATGTATGCGCCACCGCCAAGGTTTAGTTCTAAAGACACAGAGCTATCTGTTTTTGCTCCAAGACTAAAGTACAAATCTGCAGTATTTAAAGGCATTCCTTTAAACTGATAGGTGTAATTAAATCTGCTGTTTTCTTTATTAAAAAGAATTAAGTCGGTACCGCCATAAGTTTTATAATCAGGCAGTTGTGCTTTGGTAATTACACCACCTTTTGTGCTAATGGTAAGAATTAAATCTTTATTTTTTAGGATGATGTCTTGATTCTCGCCTAGGGTAAGGTCTGCAATAGAACCAAAAATTGCTACTTTTTCAGCACGTTCAAGGCTGTCGGCAATGGGTTGAATTACTTCAGCTTTTTGAGCATTTGTAGTTGCTTTTGTGCTGTCGGTTAATTCAGTTGTTTGTTTTTTTGGAGGATCTGGAATTGGTGCGAAAAATAGGTTGTAGCCTATTAAAATCATGCCGATGAGTACCAGTCCAATAATCGAGTTACGGTCCATTAAAAAATATTAGCGAGCGAAGTTACGAAAGTATGTGTTAGTTATTTTTTTCGATTTTGGATACAAGCCTTTACAAAAGAAATAAAGAGCGGGTGAGGCTCCATTACGGTGCTTTTGTATTCCGGATGAAATTGAACACCCACAAACCAAGAATGGTTCTTAAGTTCAGCTATTTCAACCAAATTGCTATCTGGGTTAATGCCAGGAAACGACATGCCAACAGCTTCAAAGTCGGCTTTAAATAAGTTGTTGAATTCGTATCTATGCCTATGTCTTTCAGAAATCCTGCTTTTTCCATAAGCCAGAAAAGATTTACTGCCTTTTTTTAACTCACATGGGTAGGATCCAAGCCGCATGGTGCCACCTTTGTTGGTAACCTCTTTCTGAGCTTCCATCATCGAAATTACTGGAAAAGGCGTGTGTTCATCTATTTCAGTTGTGTTGGCACCTTCGAAGTTTAAAACATTGCGTGCGAATTCAATCATTGCGCATTGCATCCCCAAACAAATACCTAAAAATGGAATATTCTGCTCCCGAGCGTATTTAATGGCGGTAAATTTCCCTTCAATTCCTCTGTTTCCGAAACCTGGTGCAACTAAAATGCCATCAAGTTTCTTAAGTTTTTCTTTGGCGTTTTCTGGGGTAATGTGCTCAGAATGAATCCAATCTATATTTACTTTACATTCGTTGTGGGTACCGGCATGAACAAAAGCCTCAGCAATAGATTTGTAGGCATCTTTTAACTCCACATATTTTCCTACTAAGCCAATATTCACCTCAGAAGTAGGATTTTTAAGCTTGCCTAAGAAATCCTTCCAAGCTTCCATATCGGGAGTTTCTCTTTTCGGAAGTTTTACTTTGGCAAGTACTATTTTGTCTAGTTGCTCTTTGTACATCAACAAAGGAACATCGTAAATGGTAGGAGCGTCTATCGATTCAATTACTGAATTCTGTTGAACATTGCAAAACAGGGCCAATTTCTTCCTCAACTCCTTATTAAGTGGATGTTCGGTTCTGCAAACTAAAATATCTGGTTGTATTCCCAACTCTAAAAGCATTTTAACTGAATGCTGCGTGGGTTTGGTTTTCAATTCTTCGGTAACCTTTAAATAAGGAACCAGCGTAAGATGAATTACGCATGAATTGCTTTCGCCTAATTCGTACCGCAGCTGACGCATGCTTTCTATATACGGAAGCGATTCAATATCGCCCACAGTACCACCAATTTCAGTAATTATTATGTCGAACTTTCCAGAATCGCCAAGCAATTGCATGCGTTGTTTAATCTCGTCGGTAATGTGGGGAATTACCTGAACTGTTTTACCCAAGTAAGCACCTTTTCGTTCCTTTTCAATAACGCTTAGGTAAACCCTTCCAGTGGTTACATTATTGGCTTGAGAGGTTGGTACATTCAGGAATCTTTCGTAATGCCCCAGGTCTAAATCAGTTTCGGCGCCATCGTCTGTAACATAGCATTCGCCATGTTCATACGGGTTTAAAGTGCCTGGATCGATGTTTAT
>DAIRTB010000337.1:0-3337 GCA_036804105.1 Bacteroidota bacterium
TCTAAGGGTTTTATTGAAAGAGGAGCACAATGCCAGAATTCATTTTGCTGCTGCTATAGCGGTAATAATCTTGGGCTTTTTGTTAGATATTCAAGCTTTGGAATGGGTTGCTTTGATTGTAGCCATCGGCATGGTTATAACGACAGAAATAATAAACACCGCAATTGAGAACATAGCCAACTTTATATCACCCGAAAGAAATGAAAGAATAAAGGTGATAAAGGATTTAGCCGCAGCTGCAGTACTTATTAGTTCACTTGTTGCTCTTGCAATTGGGTTGATAATATTTTTGCCGAAGATTTATGGCTATTTGTAGGAATAATTTATTTTAGTTTAGTTTAACATAAGTTACTTTTAAACTTATATATTGCATTTGAAAACTAAAAGCAACAGTTTACCCTATTTTAAAGTCTTTCCTTTTTTAAAGAAATCGTCTCAAACAAATAAACCACCCATCATGAAAAAATTCCTCAAACCGATTGCTGTAATTACGGTGTTTTTCGCAGCCAATGCATTCACAATTGTAGATAAACCAAATTTTATTGGTACTTACGGAGTTTCAGAAGGCGATCCTTCTCAGATTAAACTTACCTTGTTAGAAGATAAAACTTTCAGCTACCAAGATTTCTCGAATCCGAAGCAAAAAATCCAGGTTAATGGAAACTGGGAGTGTAATGGTAAAACAGTGGTGCTCACAAATTATGAATCGGAAGCGGCCATTCACAATCGTTGGAAATTTACGAATGATGGAAAAATTGCAAAATCTAGAAAAGCTTTGTGCTTTTACTCTTTGTGCAAAATAGATTCCTAAACAGCTAATCAGTTAGCTTTATGAGATTAGTTATTCTATTCTTTGTCTTTATGATTTCGCCTTTATTTTTAGGGGCTCATAATCTAGAATTTGGAACATGTTTTGGCAAACAGAACAGAAAGTCTATTGAAAACAAGATGGATAATTTCTTAACTCGAGTTAGCGAAGAAACTGGATGTGCTAAAGAAAAACTCACTTTCTCTATAGATGAATTTTATACGGTATTCTATTCCAAATCTTGTCGACATCTACCAAAAGTTCTAACAGTTGATGCATGTGGCGAAAAACGCATATACGTACATAGAGGATTAAGTGGCAACATTACTTACTGGCTTTTAGGAAGTTGGGCATTGAAAAAAGAGAAGACTTGAATTCTTAGAAATGCATGGTAAATATTCATTTTAATACATTTAGTATCTACCATTTTTTTGTTTTTAGAATGTTGGTAATTGCATACAAGGGAATATTGGTCATCCATTCTTCTTCTCTAAAGTTTGATAAAGAGGTACGGAAACAATGTAATTCTGGGTGCTTTTCATGAAATACCCGTAACGATTTAGATTGTAAATTCTCAGCAGCTTTTACTTCCAATGGATAAAAAACACCTTTGTGCTCAAATACAAAATCTAGCTCGGCAACTCCCACATCGTTCGACCAATAGCTTATGTTTTCAGCATTTGCAGCAATTAATTCTTGTTGAACAAATTGTTCTGTGAGCGAACCCTTAAATTCCTGAAAAAAAGCGTCGTTATCTAAAACAATGTTTGGACTTAAGTTCGCCATATTCGAGAACAAACCTACATCTAAGGCATATAATTTAAAACTCTTCAAATCTTTGTAGGCATGTAAAGGAAAGGCTAACTTATTAACAGCGTGTATTTTATAAACTAAACCGTAATTTACAAGCCAATCTATGGCATCTTCAAAATCTCTGGCACGTGCGCCAGATTTTAGCAAACCGTAAACAAACTTTTTATTTTCCTTAGCTAGTTGACTAACCAGTCCATCCCAAACACTAATAATTTTGGGAATCAGAATGGCAGGTGCATGTTTGGCAAAGTCCTGCATATATGAATTCAAAATGGCCTTTTGAATTTGTTTCACATCGGCAAAATTGGCATTTCCCTCAGCAAAAACCGATACAGCCTCCGGCATACCTCCAACAATATAATAAGTTCTAAGTGCTTGGATGAACTTATCTCGAAGCGCAGAAATAATTTCAAAATTTCTCTGCTCTAACAATTTAAGCAATGATTCGTCTCTGGTTGCAGAAAGAAATTCTCCAAAACTCATGGGTCTTATGGTTAGAAACTCTACTTTCCCTACTGGAAAAGAACCTCGATCTAAGGTTACCCCTAATAAGGAGCCAGCTGCAATTACGTGAAGATTTGGTCTATCTTCTGCAAAATATTTCAAACTGGTTAAGGCATTTGGAGCTTCCTGTATTTCATCGAAAATGAGAAGTGTTTCGCCATCAACCACATTTTGGTTGGTAAGTAATGCCAAGGTTTCAACAATTCTATTTGTATTTAAATCTGAATCAAAAAGGTTTCGGTATGACTGATCTTTTTCAAAATTTATGTAGATTAAATTCTTAAACTGCTCTGAACCAAGATTTTTCATCAACCAAGTTTTTCCAACTTGTCGAGCACCCATCAACAACAATGGCTTTAATTTCTTTTTTGAACTCCAAGTTTTTAATGCTTCTTCTGCTAATCTTTTCATCTATTATCGGTTTACAAGCATACAAAAGTAAGGCTTTTTACAAAAACTCCTACGACTTTTCGGCAAGAATGCCAAAAAGTCGTACCACTTTTCGGCATTCTTGCACATTTTGCTTAGGAGTTTCATCTCTTGGCCAATCCATTTCTAATTTCATAACTTGCAGTTTAAATAATTAGTTTTCTATGATAAACGCTTGTATAGTTGGTTTCGGAAACGGGGGAAGGCATTTCCATGTACCCATAATTGCCACAACGCCCGGATTTAAGCTATTTGCGGTTTTGAGCAGCAATCCGGAAACGAAGCAATATTTGGAAGAAAAACATCCAGAAACTTTACTTTTCACTGATTATCAAGCGGTTTTAGATCATCCAGAAATACATTTGGTGGTAATAACCATTCCCAATCATTTGCATTTCGATTATGCAAAAATGGCTTTGGTTTACGGCAAGCATGTGGTGGTAGACAAACCCATCACCACAACTTTTAAGGAAGCCGAAACACTATTCAAGCTTGCAAGAGCCAAGAATCTTAAACTTTGTGCCTACCAGAATAGAAGATTCGACGGCGATTTCCTTACGCTTAAAGAATTAATTGAAACAAAAGGGAAAGAAGAAATCTATCAGGTTTTCATTCGTTTCGATCGATATCGCCCTGAGGTTAAGCAGGAAACTTGGCGAGAACAAAACCACAGCGGAGCAGGATTGTGGTACGACCTCGGTCCGCATTTGCTAGACCATGCCATTGAGTTATTTGGCAAACCAAATAGCATTCAACCAACAATTTCAATCCAAAGAAAAGGCG
>DAIRTB010000338.1:0-3332 GCA_036804105.1 Bacteroidota bacterium
CCATCCCAATTGTAGGTTTTTCCTCGCTCAAGTTGAATGGTTTGGCCTATCATAGTGCCTTCATTACCTGGGAAAACAGCTATGTTGCTGGCCTCTTGTTCCGTAAGTCCTGTTGTTCCCAACGCCATTTGTTGGCTCACCCTTGGGCCGTTTGGCCATTGTAGGGTTCTGTTTGCTGGATGAACATTTCCGTTTGGTGCACGTAGGTTTACGGTACTCCTAAACGATTTGTATAAATCTGAATACGGCGAAAACTTCACAATTAAAGGGAATTGCCTGAAAGGAATCCACTCGTTGTTGGCTGGAAATACGGGTTGTATACCAGCAGTACTGTTATCCCCATAAATAAAAGTACAGGTTTCGCTGTAGCCATAGTTTAACAAGCCCAGTTGATTGTTTTGATCTCTTGCCCTAACCCGCCAAGCATATTGCTCACCCGGAATAAGTGGTGGCAATGCAGCAGTATAGGCCAACATAGGGGCCGAGGTAGTGGTTGAGTAAACCCGATAAGTAGCGTTGTTTATGGCATTGTTAATTTCAAGCTCGGCAGGAACCCGAACTAGGATAAAATCATATTGCCAAATTGCACCGCCAGAACCACTGCCAAAGGGTAGTGTCCAATTGAAGTTTAGGTTCTGTGCGCCATAGCTTTGCACGGTATTGCCACAAATAGGAGCGGTTATACGTGGCGGATTTAAGAACATAATGGGAATGGGGTTGGAGCACTCGAAAAAGGGACTGCTTACAGGTTGGCCACTGGGTTCGTATGCACGCAAACACAATCTGTAGGTGCCTTCGGGAATCATGCCACTTAAAAGCTGTGTTTGGTTTGCTCTGCCTAAGAAGTTAAATTGGTCTCTAATTTCGAAGTGGTTGGCTATAACGCTCGCTTGTAGTAAACTTTGCCCAACGGGTATTCTGAGTAGATTTGCAGGATTGGTAACTGCCGGAAATTGTGGTACTTCAAGGCCATCGCCAGCATCGTTAATGAAGCTACCGCCCAAGTAAATAAAGGCTTCTTGGTTGGAAGTATTGGTTACTCGGATAATTTGTCGGCTGCCATCGCTACCAATATACTGCTGCCATTGGTGGGTAAAAGGCGGCAGCATTTGAATATTGAATTGTATGTATGGATTTTGGGCGGTATTTATTTTGAATACAAACATCAACACAAAAAATGCAATAATGTGCTGTAAGCAAGCAGGATGAGGTTTAATGTTACTAATCATAATTTCTAGAAAGTAAATTGATACATTACGTTGCCAAATATTTCGTTAAAGGCCTGGTTGGCAACCTTGCTATTGGTGCTGTTTAGCCAAGTTGTCTGAAATCTAAATCGGTGCTTTTTCCAAGGTTGGGCTTGAACATTTAGGCCGATATTTGTTACACCTCCTACTTGCTCTCCCTCGTTTATGTTAACCTGATAGCTGGTATTTATGCCGGTGGTAACCTTGCCTTTCGGGTGACCATAATTAACACCCAAGCTGCCACCAATTAAATTGAACTGCAAAGTATTGGTTACAAAAGAGTTGTAATTAATGGACGATTGGTAGCCAACTCCGCCTCGTTTGGTACCGCTATTGGCATACATTAGGTTTGCGCTGTAGTTTTGGTTATTGTTGTTTTCGCTGGTGAAGGCGTTTAAATCGGTTAAAGATTGGAAAGCGGTATTTAGCACAATGCTGTGTACCCTTTTGGTTTTTACAAACGAGAGCCGATTGGTAACTGAGATGTTGGCATTATTTTGAGCTAAACGAATGGTATCGTTTAGGGGGCGAAGGCCGGGTGTTTGAGTTATCCCGAAGTTTGAGTAATTGAGATCGAGACCATATTTCCCTTCGCCTGGGTTAAAACTAATTCCAGTTTGCGAGATAATGCGCTTAGAACCAGAATCTCTTGTTCTCGATAAGTTATCTTGCTCGAGACCAACGCTTCCGAATACCCTTACTTTGTGTTTCCACAAAGAGAAATTTGGTGAGAGCGTAAATTGTTGGATATCTGTTTGAATAAAATACATGCCCATGCTTTGGAAATTCGGTTCAATGCGTCTGTACTCTAACCTTAATCCAAACTTTGGTTTAAAGTAAGAGAGGGCGGTTTTACCAGCAATATTGAAATTGGTGGAAAATCTTTGTGGTAGAAGTTCCTTTAAAAAGGTTTCGTTGTAATCTGCATCAGAAAGGGCTTCTCTTCTATCGGCGGTAAAGCCAGAAACTGCCGCATCTAATTCCCAGCTAATTGATTTGCTTAGTGGTATTCTACTGTTTATACCTACCACTAGATTTTCGGCGGGGCGAATGCCTAGGCTATCTGTTAAAGTAGTGTTGAGACTAGAAACCTCATCCCAAGCTTTAAGAAAAACTACATCGAAAAAGCTACTTTGCGAGCCAATTCCAATTTTGCCAGCCAGGCCGAAGCGCCTAAAAGTTGGGTTGCCTTGAATACCGAAGCCTGCAATAGAATCCAGTCCTGTTACTGCTCTATTTAAGAGACCGTAGAAAGCTCCTGCTCTAAATTTCTTAGGGTTCATTTCGAAACCAGCACCTGCCATGGTTGCCCCCGAAAGTGTGAAATTGGAGTAGTACAAGTTTCGGTATCCTAGATGAGCGGTAAACCATTTTATTTTTGGGCTGATGCCAAATTGGTTGAAGGGCTGCATAAACTGCCTATCTTGCTCACTTACGATAAAAGAAAGCGGGGTTTGATGCCCAAAAAGGGTGATAACTGGAGTACCACTAAACTGCCACGTACCGGGTCTGTTTCGAGCCACACCTTGCGGATTATGGTAAAAAGAAGCCCCTAAGCCAAGGTTACCGTGGAAACCAAATTTAGGCGATTTATTGGTTTTGGGTGGTTCTGGCGTGTCGTTTTGAGCTAAAGCCACCATTGCATTCAGAAGTATGAGCAAAGAAAAAGTGAATGGTTTCAACATAGGTTTTTTTTCCTAAAGTTGATATTGCTGAATGTTTTGCACAATACCGAATACAGGTGATTTGTATAAGGGGTTAGCGGGAAAATGTAAATTTTAAAATCAATGCTTAAATGGTTTTGGTATTTCTTTTCCCCTAAAGTTTATTTTTTTGAAGGAAAAATTTTGTAACGAGAGCTAGGGTAAAAAAACCGCCCCCCAGAAAGTTTAGCCGCTTATTTGGGGCGGTGGTTATTTGGGAGTGGTTTGCAATTACAAAGACGCTACATTTTTCTGAAAGCAAGGCCAATCCTATAAAAATTAAAGTACCCAATTTCATCAAATAGTAAAATAAACCTTATTTTTGATGAAAACAATGCGCCATGAAATTTCTCGACCCTAAAAACGATGTGATTTTTAAGAA